>VGZY01000101.1 GCA_016872355.1 SAR202 cluster bacterium
GCTCCAGATCACCCTTGGAGATCGAGACTGATTCAACCAAAACCAGTCGTACTGACAAAATCACTGAGCAGTAAGACTGACAAAGTCATTGAGCATTGACACGAAGGGACCCCGCCGCCTGTCTGCGGCTTGGGCTCCACCTTCTTCGCCCTCTTTTCCAGGGCGGAACGGGGCATCAAAACACGGCGGCGGCAGGTAGAGCAAACGAGGCCGATATCGGCCCCGAGCCGCACCACCTCCCAGCGGTATCCGCCGCACGGGTGCACCTTGCGCATGGTGACCGTGTCGCCTATGGCGACCTGCATCACCATCCCTTACCAGCCTCCGCCAGGATGTCGTTTATCTCGTTCCTGAGCTTCTCCGCGGCCGCGGCGGCGGCGGCCTGGAAGGTGACCCGGTCCCTGGAAGCGTAGCTCACGCTACGCGACGCGCTGATGACAAGGTTGCGGCCGGCGGAGTCCACGCCCGCCAGAACGGTCGCCCTGAGCTCGCCGGCCTGTGCGCCAACGCCGGGGGCCAGGATGGGAGCGCGAGGGCTGGCGGCGCGTACGACTCGGAGCTCGTCGGGGTAGGTCGCGCCCACCACGAGCCCCACCGTGGCCCTGCTCTTCCATTCCACAGAGCGAAGCGCCATGTTCTCAAACAGCTTTGACACGCCGTCCGGGCCCTTGACCTCAAGGTCCTGGAACTCGGCGGCTCCGGCGTTGGATGAGCGGCACCAGACGAACACTCCCCTCCCCTCGTATTTGAGGAACGGTTCAAGTCCCTCTCCCCCACCCCACGCGTTGACTGTGGCGGCATCGAAGCCCCACGTATCGAACATCGCCTTTGCGTACTGCGCGCTCGTGGAGCCTATGTCGCCGCGCTTTCCGTCGCCGATCACTACTGCGCCGGGAGCAACGGCCCGTATGTGCTCTATGGTCTTTTCCAGCGCGGCGATGCCCTTGCTTCCGCCGACCTCGTAAAAGGCGAGGTTTGGCTTGTATGCGCAGGCGATGCCCTTTGTGGCGTCAACGATGCACCTGTTGAACTCCACTACATCAGGCACGGCCATGAGCGCCGGGTCGGGGTCAAGGCCCACGCAGAGCAGAGAGCGGTTGGCGGAGGATGCGCGAAGGAGCTTGTCGGCGAACGACTGCACGGCGACACCTCGGGAAGCGAATGCGAATCATCTTCAAAGTTAACACATTCGCGCGCGCGCCGTACTTTTTGTGCTGCTGCCTTCTATGGGCTATTCTTAATTCCCTATGAGCAAGCAACGAAAATCTGAAACAGTGCTGTCGCAGCGGCCGGACCACGCGACCCTGCTGAGGAAGGTTTACGACCGCCTGTTCGCCGACTACGGCCCGCAGCACTGGTGGCCGGCGAAGACAAAGTTCGAGGTGATCGTCGGCGCGGTGCTGACCCAGAATACCGCGTGGACAAACGTTGTGAAGGCAATCGCCAACCTGGAGGCGGCGGGACTGATGTCGCCGGCGGCAATTCGCGCGGCGGACCAGCAGGAGCTTGCCCGGCTGATATTTTCCTCCGGCTACTACAACATGAAGGCGCGCAAGCTGAAGGCAATCACGGAGTACATCGGCGCGCGCTTCAACGATGATATCGATGCGATGTCCCAGGTTGACCTGCCCACCCTGCGGCGGGAACTCCTGGCGGTGCACGGCATAGGCGAGGAGACGGCGGACGACATCCTGGTGTACGCCGCGGGCAAGCCGTCGTTCGTCATAGATACGTACACCAGGCGGCTACTGCACAGGCTGGGAATAGCGCCGGAGCAGGGCCCGTATGACCTCTACCAGGGTATCTTCCACGAGGCGGTAGCCGAGGACACGACACTTTTCGGCGAGTACCACGGGCTGATCGTCAGGCACGCGAAGGTCTCTTGCCGCAAGGAGCCTGTATGCGAAGGGTGCGTACTCGCGGACATCTGCGCGAGGCCGAAAGCTTCAGGAGCGCGAAGGCCGGGCTAACGGCTTTCGAAAAAGCATTAACCCGGCCTTCGGAAAAAACTCCTCGCCCCTAAGAGACAGAAGCCCCGGACTTCGCGGGGTTTCCGCACTCGTGCAGGTACGCCAGTATTTCCTTATAGGACTGCATAGCGCTCGTCTCGTAGAAGGGAATCTCGCGCTCGGCGCAGAACTGCTTTATGACCGACTGCGCGCGCCCCAGGTTCTTCCGCGGCATCGTGGGGAACAGGTGGTGCTCAATCTGGTAGTTGAGGCCGCCGAACCAAAAGTCATTGAAGAGCCCCGGCTTGACGTTGCGGGTCGTGAGCACCTGCAGGCGGAGAAAGCCAAGCTTGTTCCCCTTCTCCGGCATCAGCATGCCTTTGTGGTTGGGTGCGAATACCGACCCCATGTACACGCCGAACACCGCCTGGTGGACCGCAATGAAGAGCAGCCCTGCGACGGGACCTAGCAGGAAGAAAACGACTGCCAGGTATGTGACGCCGTAGGCCACCATGAGCGCTGGCTCTAGCGCCGAATACCTGGACTTGCCGCCGCGGAGGGTGAACTGGATGCCAGCCAGCCGGATGCCCAGCCCTTCAAGCATCAAGAGCGGAAAGAAGTAAAAAGCCTGGAAACGCACAATCCTTTTTAGAAAGAGCGGCTTCTTCTCATACTGGCTATGTGAAAAGGCCAGCACGGGGATAGCAATGTGGGGGTCTTCCTCGTCGTCGTTCGGGTTGCTGTGGTGGATATTGTGCTGGTCCACCCACCAGCCGCGATGGATGCCGATAAGGAAGTTGATGACCAGGCCTATGACTTCGTTTCGCGTGCCGTTTTCCGATATCTGCCGGTGGCCGGCATCGTGGCCGAGGTAGCCGAACTGGGTGAACACAAGCCCCAGAAAGACGGCATTCAGCAAGTGTATCCACACGCTGTCGGCCAGGACCATGACGGCGATGCCGGTGCCGAGCATGGCGAGGGTGGATGTGATCTTGAAAACATAGTACAGGGGCCGCTTGTCCATGAGGCCCTGCGCCTTGATGATCTTCTTCAGCTCAGCGTATTCGCTTGAGGCAGACGCTGGGGCGTTGGCGGCCTTCCGAAGCGCCTCGCCGATATTCTTTGAGTTGTACCTGGGCACGGCCACAGAAGTGGAAGCCGGCGTCACGACTGCGGTGGCCTCAACTGTCGCCGTGGATTCTACAACCTGTTTGGCTGACCTCCCGGAGTCCCGATTCGGCTTTGTAATCAACGGTTTGGGTAGCGGCTGGTTCTTTTCGATTGGACGACTCCGAATTCAAGTTGGTGTCTAACGTGAGGGTGACAACGAGGGCCACACAAGGCACACCGGTTTACTCTAACACAAGGCGCTTTCTCTAGGCATGTACCTGTGAGGGGATTTTCGGTTGATGTCCGGAATTCGCGTAGGGAGGTACAACACCCTGCTCGTTCCGAGGTGACTAGACAGTCTGACCCATCATTGCACCGTCATACCCGCCCAGGGACTCCACCTTGCGGCGAAACGAGGGGGCACGAATGGCCTGGAGCAGGGCCATGACAGGGGCAGACTCCGCGAACCTGTTCGGGGCTACGAGATCGTACCGCTCCTCAGTGATAGGCACAAAGCCAAGGCCGTACGCCGCCGCGGCAGCCTCTATCCCGATTGCGCAGTCCGCCAGGCCGGCCTGCACGGCCTCCGCCACCGCCAGGTGGCCGTTGAGCCACCGGTCAGCGCCATCGACTGCCTCAGACGCCATCCCGGCCTTAGTGACCAGGCGGTCGAATAACGCCCGCGTACCGGACCCCGGCTGGCGGTTGACGAAGCGGACTCCCGGCCGCCCGAGGTCCTCGATGCGCGAGATCCCCAGTGGGTTGGACGGGCCGACAATGAACCCCTGTCGCCAGGCCGCATATCCGACTATTGTGCACGGGAACGGCACTATTTTGCGGACGACTATTGAGACGTCGCGCCCGGTCTCGCCGCCGAGGTGACAGCCTGCGATATGGACCTCGCCTGCGGCGAGCATACCCAGCGAGGCGCTGCTCCCAGTCTCCATCCAGTCCAGCCGAACGCCGCGCTCACGCAGTGGGTCACCAGCTATAGCGAGCGACGGATCGCATCCTGCCACTACAACGTACGGCGATTTGACCTGGGGCTCTTCCAGACGCACATCCACCGTCCCGGATGCGCTCGAAGAGCCGACGACCACGCCCGACGGAGCGACGAATGAGCGGATAACTGCCGCCTCACCCGCGAACGGCCGGGCCAGCACGCGGCCTCCAACCTGCGCCATACGCACACGGGCGCCGGGCGACATCTTTCCCGCAGGGAGCGCCTCGGCGCAGACAATCAAAGGAGAATCTTCTTCCAGCTCGAACAGGGCTTCGACGGGCCTCCCGAGCGCGCGGGCCAGCCGCAGCGAGACTTCTGTTGAAGGGACCGACTTGCCGCCCTCCACGGCCAGGTACGCCTGGCGGCTCACCCCCACTGTACGGGCGAGTTCTTCTTGCGTAAGACCCGCGCTTCGCCTGGCTTCTCTGAGCTTGCTCTTGACCCTGTGCATTGTGCAAGTGTATAGTCCACATGTCGTTTTGACAAGTCTGACTTACTTAAAGAGGCCGGCATACTTTCCCAATGGCGAATTCCAATTCTCCTGTGCGCCGTGGCGCCTTGCTGCATCGCAACGTCCTCTTGTTCAAAGACGCCTGATGAGGAAGGCGCCACCGGCACACTTGTGGTGTTCGCGGCTTCATCGCTCACGGACGCGATGAACGAGGCCGCTGCGGAGTTCCGAAAGGCCAACCCCGGCATTGCCGTTACATTCAGCTTTGCGTCAAGCTCCGCTCTGCGGACGCAAATTGCCGAAGGCGCGAAAGCAGACGTCTTTGCCTCTGCAGACGAGTCAAATATGGCGCAGGCAGCAAGCGCCGGGGTAATTGACGGGACGCCGACTATCTTCGCAAGGAATTCACTGGCGCTCGTCGTTCCGTCCTCCAATGCGAAGGTCGCCTCAATGAACGACCTCGTGAAGGCGGACATCAAGCTCGTGCTGGCCGCTACGGGCGTGCCGGTCCGCACCTACACAGAGCAGGTGCTGGCGAAAGCCGCCGGCGACCCGAAGTACGGACCCGAATACCCTGCAAAGGTTAAGGCCAACCTGGCAAGCGAAGCTCAGAATGTAAGACAGGCCGTAACGCAGGTGAAGCTTGGCCAGGCTGATGTGACCGTGGCATATATCACCGACGTTGCCGGGACGAACGGCCGGGGCGTCCGGGCGATACCAGTTCCGGAGCAGTACAATGTCGTGGCCGCCTACCCTATCGCACCGGTCAAGGGCTCTACCAATAGCGCCGCGGCCCGGGCGTTCATTGCGTTCCTGACATCCCCAAAAGGACAGACCGTGCTCCAAAAGTATGGGTTCGCGTCTCCATAGATGGCATTCCAGTCACGCAGCCGAAAGGTCTCGGAATTGCGGTGGGCCGCCCTCGGCGGCCTTCCCGTGGTCCTGTTCCTGCTGTTCGTCGGTTTACCGCTCGCGGCAATACTGGCCAGGGGGGCCGGCGAGCCGGGATTCATCTCTCGACTCACGGACGCAAGCGTCCTGCAGCCTCTGCGTATCACCTTCGCAACCAGCCTTATTACCCTCGCCGTGATTTGCGTTGCATGCACCCCCGTTTCGTACGTCCTGGCGAGAAAGAGGTTCCCCGGTCGCGACATCGTGGACAGCCTGGTGGAGCTTCCGACGGTACTGCCGCCCGTTGTGGCGGGCCTTGGGATGCTGATGGCTTTCGGACAAAGGTCCGAGATCGGGCAGGCGCTGGAGGCGATCGGCATATCGCTGCCGTTCAGCATGACGGCGGTTGTCTTCGCGCAGATATTTGTGAGCGCGCCGTTCTTCATTCGCGCAGCCAAGATAGGCTTTGAGTCGGTTGACCGGAGCCTGGAAGAGACGGCACTGACTCTTGGGGCGCCTCCCCTGCAGGTCTTCTTCCGAATCACGCTCCCACTCGCCTCCCGGTCCATGATCGGCGGCGCGGTGCTATCCTGGACGAGGGCCATCGGGGAGTTCGGCGCCACGCTGATGTTCGCGGGAAGCCTGGCCGGGCGGACGCAGACTATGCCGCTTGCTATAATGGCGGCCTTCGAGCACGACCTGGGGGCAACGCTGGCGCTGGCAACAGTGCTCATGGCCATATCTCTCGCAGTCCTCGTAGTGACGCGCCTGCTGCTGCGCAGATGGAGCGTGCTCACATGATCGAGGGCCACGTTTTGCACAGGCAGGGCCCTTTCACGCTGGACGTAGCCTTCTCGATGGGTAACGGCCGGTCACTCGGCATATTCGGGCCATCCGGCTCCGGCAAGACCACGACGCTCAGGGCCATTGCCGGCCTCGTCCGGCCCGCCGGCGGCCGCATCACCATCGGCGGCGAAACGGTCTTCGATGCTGAAAGCGGCGCCTGGACGCCGCCGCACAAGAGGCGGGTGGGATATATGCCACAACAATACGCCCTGTTCCCCCACCTGACAGTACGCAAGAACATCGCCTTCGGGCTTCAAGGATGGGCCACGGAGGAGGCAGACCGCAGAATACTGGAGCTTGCAGCGCTGTTTCATATTGACGATTTGATGGATAGGAGACCTTCGAGCCTCTCATCTGGACAGCAGCAGAGGGTAGCGCTGGCGAGTGCCCTCGCGCCGCGCCCGCGAGTTCTGGTCCTTGACGAGCCGTTCTCGGCTCTCGACCAGGGACTTCGACACGAGCTACGACGCGAGATCAAGACAGTGCAGGATAGGGCCAGCGTGCCGATGGTTATCGTTTCGCACGACTGGGCGGACATGGTCGCCCTTTGCGACCGGATGGTCACAATCGAACGCGGTCGGGTTACCTCCGAGGGCACTCCAACAGAAATCCTCAAGCGGCCTGCGGCCGGCATACTACCCTGGCCCACCTCCATCGACAACGTATTTGAGGGGTTTGTAACCCTACCGGACAAATTCGCGGGGGTAACTGCTTGCACAATCGGCGGCGAGCTGGTTATAGAGGCGCCCTATTTCGAGGCTCGCCAGGGCGATCCGGTCAGGATCGGCATTCGCGCCGGAGATATCCTGCTCGCAATCGAGCGCCCGCGCTCAATTTCGGCGCGCAACATCATACCTGGACGCGTGGTCTCCACCCGCGCAGGCGACTTTGAGACAGAGGTAATAGTGGAGGCCATTTCCGGGATAACCGCATCCGCCCAGGCAACCTTCCGCGTGGAGATAACGCCCAGGGCCGTCGCGAGCCTGGGCATTGCGCCCGGCCTGCACGTATGGCTGATAATAAAGACCAACTCATGTTTTGTCCTGGCCTAGCCGGTGACCTATTGACTTGGGGTAACGTAACCTGTCAATGCTCAATGACTTTGTCAGTCTTACTGCTCAGTGATTTTGTCAGTACGACTGGTTTTGGTTGAATCAGTCTCGATCTCCAAGGGTGATCTGGAGCCGGCTTTCGATCCTTGGGCGAGGA
>VGZY01000102.1 GCA_016872355.1 SAR202 cluster bacterium
GCATCGTGGTCATGCACAAGGGGCGTGAGCTGGCCAGCACGGTTGCTCCCCTGAGGCCCGCAGTCCTGCGAGCAAGGCGAAGAAAAGCTCAGGCGGGCAAGCGAGGAGATGGGCGTGCTGGAGACGGACCCGTCTCCAGCACGCCCATCTCCTCGCCCAAGGATCGAAAGCCGGCTCCAGATCACCCTTGGAGATCGAGACTGATTCAACCAAAACCAGTCGTACTGACAAAATCACTGAGCAGTAAGACTGACAAAGTCATTGAGCATTGACATAACTACAACGGGCGAGGCACATACGTGTTCCCCCTATGCGTAAGTGGTTGTGGCATCTCTCTTGGGCTGGTACAGTGAGCCCGCAAATTGCGGAATAAAGCGGGGACGCCATGGGCATCACCGTCATCCCGGCCTACAGGGTTGTGGCCAGGCTGGCCAAACAGGCAAGAACGCTGCCGTTTGAGGAGGGCCTCAACGTCATCGAGTCGGGCACGCGCGAATACGTTCGCAGCCTCTTTTCGCTCCTCCACCCGTCTATTATGGACCTGGGCGAGCGCACGGCCATTACGCAGCTGGGGGACCCGGCGGTTGATGAGCTTATCGACGCCATAGCGCAGATTGAGGAGGGTTCTCCCAAGGAACTGGCCGAAGCGACCCTGGCGGAGTGCTCTCGGCACATCTCAAGGCCGGACCTGGTGTCAAAAGTAGTGCTGCTGCCCGGAGACGGCCAAAGCCGGGTGCTTGTGAACCAGATGAACGGCGTCCTGGGCTTCAGCATGGGTTCGCAGGCGATGGCGCTCTTCCTCTGGCCGGCGGAGGGTTGGCAGCGGTGGCTGGCTTACACAATCGCCCACGAGTACTTTCACCTGGTGCGCAACCTGCTTTTCCCAAGGAGCGTGACGGGCGGCAAACTGGTCTTTGTGAAGTCGAAGGAGGCCGAGACGCTGCTGGACGCGATGATAGTGGAAGGCATGGCGGATACGTTCGCAATGAAGGTATGCCCGGACATCCGGCCGGCGTGGATAGACGCAATCAGACCGGACGACGAGGCTTACCTCTGGCCGCGCATACACCGAAGGCTTGCCGTCTCGAACCCTGGTGAGGTCCGCAGGCTCCTATTCGGCGATAATGACCGCATTCCCCCATGGACCGGCTATACACTCGGCTACAGAATGGTCCAGAAATACCTGCAGGCTTATCCGGAAACGGCACTCGGCTACCTTGTGACCCTGCCGGCGGACCAGGTATATGCTTCCGGCGGTTACGCGCCCCCTCCCTCGTCCTAGCGGCCCCAGACAGGGGCATCGTCGTTGGCCGGGTGGCTGGTCAGGTTCACAGGCAGGTCCCCATCCGAGTACATCATGTAGATTTCCATATTGCCATCGCGGATCGTCGTGAAGGCGATGAATGCGCCGTTGGGTGACCACGAGGGGTGCCAATCGTCCGCCGCGTGACGCGTCAGGTTGGTCTGCTCGCTACTGTCCGCGTTCATCACGTAAACCTCGCGGTTGCCGTCGCGGACCGAGTAGAAGGCTATCTTGGAGCCATCGGGCGACCATACAGGCCGGAAATCGCCCGCGGAGGCGGGCGTCAGGTTCACCTGGCCCGTGCCGTCTGAGTTCATCACGAAGACGTCCGCATGGCCGTTGCGCGTCGAGACGAATGTGATCTTCTCGCCGCCAGGCGAATAGACCGGCCACCAATTGTCGCCGGGAACGTTCGTCAGTCGGTTGACCGTGCGAGTCGCAAGGTCCATGACATAGATGTCCCGCTTCCCCGCCCCGTCGGAATCGAACACGATTCGCGTGCCGTCCGGGGACCACGACGGCAGGCGGCTATTCGATGCGCTCTCCGTGAGCTTGGCCCGGCCGGTGCCATCCTGGCACACGATGTAAACGTCTCGCCAGATGGCCTGGTCGGAATCGAATACAAGGCTGATCCCATCCGGAGACCAGGAGCCGGTGGTCTCGTCTACGCCGTCTGTCTGCGTAAGGTTTACGACATCTGAGCCGGCGAAGTCCATTGCGAACAGGTCAGTCCTGCCCGCCCTGTCGGACTGGAAGGCAATGCGGCCGGAGGGCGGCACCCGGATCCCCACAAGGGCGGCAGCAGGCGCAATAAAGCTCTTGTTCGAAGGGTAAATGGAGTTATCGAAAGTGACCGGGATATCCGCGCGCACAGCGGTGAACTCCGTGACCGCGATCGTGAACAGGAGCCCCGTTGCACCAAGGTCGATCGGCCGGTCTCCCCTCACGCTGAAATAGCCTGCATCGTCCGGCCCGGTTACCTGCCAGTCGCCTATAATGCCGCCCTCCTCCACGCCGACCACGCTCACGGCAACGGGCCTGGCTGTCTGTGGCTTGAAGCGTATCTCGGTAACGTTCCGGGGCACCCACGCGGCCCTGACGGCATATCTGACTGTTTCCGCTTCGGTGTCTACGACTGTGGGATCGAAAGTAAGGATCCCCTGTGTGTCCGCCCCGTAGAAGGCGGCCACGTTGAGCGCGGGGCTGATCAGCTCGCCCTGCGACCATGGCAGGTCGAACCTTACTTTTGTTGCGTACGTCACTGTGCGGCGGAGCGTAATGTAGCTGACCCTGTACTGGCCCCTGAGATCATCGACCACAACCTGGAACTGGTCGCGCAGCGCGCCGATCTCCCTGGCGATATAGTAACCGCCGCCTGTGGCCTCCGCCATGGAGCGAAGCTCGTCTTCCTGGTACACGTCGCCCACGCCGACGGCATAAAGCTGGATGTCCTCCCGCTCCGCCGCTGCTCGGGCGCCCATCCTGTCCAGGAAGCTGCTGGTGTCGCGTCCGTCGGACATGAATACCAGCGCCCGTACGACATTCGGGTCCACGTTTACAGGCGTGAAGACCCCGACTGCTGTCGCGATGCCGTCCCAAACGCGGGAGGCTCCGGACTCAAACAGCGAGCCCTCGAAGTCATCTACTGCATTGATTACCGCGGCCTTGTCGCTGGTGAGCGGTGAAAGTACGGCCGGCTCAACATTGCGGTCGTGGAACTCCACGACCCCTATCCTGTTATTACCCGGCAGGCTATTCACAGCCTGCTTGAAGGACTCCAGGACCGCCTGTGCGCCTGTGCGACCATCCGAAGTGCGCGTCCTCACCATAGAGTTGGTGAAGTCCAGGACAAAGACGACTTCAAGCTTCAGGTCCTCCGCAGCGTTAACGAAAACGCTCGTCTCGGAGTAGTCAATCTCCTCCCAGCCGTCCGTCCCCGGCCCCAGCTCATATATCTTCAGGCCAGGACGTAGCTGCTCAGCAGGCACAACCACCGCCCTGCCCTCCTGGTCACGGAGCGAAAAAGAGACGTCCACTCGTCTAGGCACCCTGCCTGCGGCCGAAACGTCGTAGAAAGAGAACTGGGGAATTGGCGTGGCCGTCGCGGTCGGAGACGGCGTGCGTGTCGGCGTGTTCGTCGGCAGCGGCGTCGGGCTCGGCGTGGCCGTTGCGGTTGGGGTGGCAGTTGGGGTGCGCGTGGCCGTCGGCGGCGCAGCGGCCGCGGTTGCGGCGGCAGGGGCCGTCGTCGGAGTCGCAGTGGGGACGATCACATCTCTGGGTGAGAGGAGTGAGGGAGGGCGCAATGGCTCTTCATCGCTCAGCGGCGTGGGCAGCGAGAGAAGGTCATCGTTGGAAGGCGAGCCGGTAGCGCCGCAAGCAATGGATGCGGCGGCAAGCAGAGCCATGAGGCCGATGAAAACGCCTTACTTCACAATTCTGCCCTTCGGGTCCGACATCACGGCGCAGCGCGCCGTCACTGGGTCCTTGTCACAATGACCTGGGTATCTTCGGTAGGCACATGATTCAGCGCTTGCTTCACAAAATCAACGCCGACGCGAGCGCTCCACGCGTCCGTGATCGCCTTCGTAACCGGCCCGGGAACATTATCGGTTATCGTCAGGCCGTTCAGGGTAGCCACCGGCAGAATGCAGAAACGCGTGCCGGTTATGAACGCCTCGTCCGCCACATAGATATCCGTGGCGCAGTAGTCGCCTTCCTCCACCGATATACGGAGGTCTTTCGCGATCTCGAGAGCCGTCTCCATGCTGATGCCGGGGAGCACCTTCTTGCGGTCCGGCAGCCGGAGCTTGCCGTTCTTTATGAAGAAGAAGTTCGCGTGCCGGCATTCGGTCACGTTTCCTTCATCGTCCGTCAGGAGAGCGTATGTCTCCTGTTCAACGCCGTTGACGTTCGTCTTGGCCGGCACCGAGTAGGTGACCGGAGTGATAACTCTGACGCCGCGGGCGTAGCTCCATGCGAAACTGGTGAAGTCCAGGGGCTGGCAGTATATTGCAACGTTGGTCCCGTTGGCGACTGTGCTGCGGACGACCACCTGGCTAACCAGGTAGTCGACATCCTCCCCGAACATCGCCCTGTCGGCCTCAATAACTTCGTTGGTGGCGTCCTCCATCTTCTCAATGGTGATGCCGGGGTCCAGGTTGGTGTACTTGATCCCATGATAGAGGCGCCTGAGATGCTCCCTGAGCTTGAATATCTTGCCGTTAAAGGTCCTTTCCGCGTCATAAAAGCCGCCGGAAAGGCGTACGTCAGCCTCGCTGATTTTGGCCATGGCCTGGCTCTGAGGAACGAGCCATCCGTTGAGATACGCCATAAATTCGCGAGATTCAGTCATTATCCCCCGCCCCTTAGGCCTTGACGCCCATCATCTCTTTGACTGTGCGTCCTATGTGGGCAGGCGTGGGGATTATAGCCGCCCCCGCAGCGGACAGCGCGCGGATTTTGTCGTCTGCGCGCGCCGCCTTCCCTGTGATTATCGCGCCGGCGTGACCCATCCTGCGGCCCGGAGGGGCTGTGCGGCCGACGATGAGAGCTGCAACGGGCTTCTTTAGCTCGGACTTTATGTACTCAGCGGCCTCCTGCTCGCGGGAGCCGCCGATCTCGCCGATGAGGACGATGCCCTCGGTCTCCTTATCGTCCCTGAACATCTTCAGAACATCGACAAACGTCGTGCCGTTGACGGGGTCTCCGCCGATGCCCACGCATGTGGACTGGCCGATGCCCAGGCCGGTGAGCTGGCCGACGGCTTCGTAGGTCAGCGTGCCGCTGCGGGAAACGACGCCTATCTTGCCGGGTTTGTGAATGCTGCCGGGCATGATGCCCATCTTGCACTTTGCACCGGGGGTGATTACGCCCGGGCAGTTGGGGCCGATAACGCGAGAGTGCGTCTGGCTGCGAACGTAGCGCATGACCTTGATGGAATCGTGCACGGGTATGCCTTCGGTAATGCAGGCGACGACGCCTAGCCCGGCGTCCACCGCCTCAACGATGGCGTCACCCGCGAACGGCGGGGGGACGAAGATCATCGAGGCGTTGGACTTCGTTGTGGCCACGGCCTGCTCGACGGTATTGAAGACGGGCACTGTGCCTTCGAAGAGCGTTCCGCCCTTGCCGGGCGTGACGCCGGCGACGACGTTCGTGCCGTATTCCATGCACTTCTTCGCGTGGTAGCCGCCCTCTTTGCCGGTGATGCCCTGCACGAGCAGTCGGGTGTTCTTATCTACAAGTATGCTCATCTAGCGCTGCTCCAAGCCCTACCGGCCCTTGAGGGCGTCGGCTGCTTCAATAAGATTGTTAACGAGAGTGACCTTCAGCCTGGACTCAGCGAGGAGCTTGCGTCCCTCCTCGTTGTTGGTGCCGAGCATGCGGACGACCGTCGGGCGCATGCCGGATGGATTCTCCTCGGATACCTTGAGAATTCCCCTGGCGACGATATCGCACTTAAGGATGCCGCCGAAGATGTTGATCAGCACCTTCTTGACGTTCGGGTCGGAGTTGATGATCCTCATGGCCTGCGCGACCTTCTCCTCGTCGGCGCCGCCGCCCACGTCCAGGAAGTTCGCGGGGCCGGCGCCCGCCTCGCGGGTGACGTCCATCGTAGCCATCGCCAGGCCCGCGCCGTTGACCATGCAGCCGATGTCGCCGTCCAGCTTCACGTAGCTGATGCCGTACTTCGCGGCCTGCGCCTCGAGGGCGTCCATCTGCTCGGGGTCGTCCATCTCCTTCAGGTCCGCGTGGCGGAAGAGGGAGTCGTCCTCAAGGTTGATCTTCGCGTCGGCGGCGAGGACGCGGCCGTCCTCGGTCACAACGAGTGGGTTGATCTCAATCAGGGTCAGATCGTTCTTCTGGAAGATGTTATAGAGCTTCGAAAGCATGTCAGCGACCGGGCGTACCTGCTCTGCAGTGACGTTGAGGCCATAGGCCACCTTGCGGCCCTGGTAGGGCATGAAGCCGAGGACGGGATCTATAACGATGCGCATGAGCTTTTCGGGGTGCTTCTCGGCCACCTCTTCGATGTCCATGCCGCCAGCCTCGCTGGCCATGACGACGACGCCACGGGCGGCGCCATCGATGACCATGCTCGCGTACAGCTCCCGCTTGATGGCGATGGCCTCTTCGACGAGCACCTTGCGAACGGGGACGCCTTCGGGGCCGGTCTGGAAGGTAACGAGCTGCCTGCCGAGCATACCTGCGGCGGCCTTCTCCGCCTCTGCCGGGGTGGAGACCACCTTCACTCCGCCGGCCTTGCCTCGACCGCCCGCGTGGACCTGCGCCTTCACCACCACCTTGCCGCCGATGGACGCCGCGGCATCCTTCGCCTCCGCGGCGGTTGCGGCCACGATGCCTTTGGGCACGGGCACGCCGCCCTGGGACAGGATCTTCTTGGCCTGATACTCATGGATCTTCAAAGTACATCTCCAGGGCCAAAGGCCCGCTCAGATATGTTAACTGCCGTCAAGGAGCACCCTCACCTGTCCGCGGATCCGGACATCCTATCCCAGGGGGAGAGGAGAATTTGATGGGGCCAGCCAGTACTGGCGGAGGGAGTGGGATTCGAACCCACGTTCCCTTTCGGGAAACTTGTTTTCAAGACAAGCGCCTTAAACCGCTCGGCCATCCCTCCGCGTGTGAATAGCCCCGCGCGGCGCCCAGCGGACATGTTCGGGCACAACGCGGCGATGCCCCTGGGCGACCGGGGCAAAACGAGGGTATTTTATCCGCATAGTCGGTATTGGGCAACTGCGGCGAGAAATCGTGTGCATTGGTGCAGTGATAGTGTCAGGGGTTAAGGGAGCAGTGAAAATGTCAGTCTATGAAAGAACTGACAATGAGCGAGAGAGAGGCTAAACGAACGGTAGTGTTGAACGCTGTCCTTGAGAAGCGATTGACAAAGGCTCAAGCTGCCACGGCATTGGGGGTATCGGAGCGCCAGGTATGGAGGCTTCTGGCGACCTACCGGAAGGATGGAGCGGCAGGGCTGGTCCATGGCAATCGAGGAC
>VGZY01000103.1 GCA_016872355.1 SAR202 cluster bacterium
CAGAACAAGGTTCAGTATCTGTGCTCTCTTCGCTTCTCGCTCGGTCAAATGTAGTCCTCTCATGGACTGACATATTCACTGAGCAGTTACCTACTGACAATATCACTGAGCAAAGACACTGGTGCATGTTACCATTGATTAGCTCGGGCGTTTGTGGCATCTTATTCGAGGATTTGAACGATTTTCACGGACGGGTGAGATTTTGGCCAGAGCCCCCATAATAATCGTCGAGGACGAGGCACTGTTCAGCGAGCTTCTCCAGACCACGCTTTCCAAGGAGGAAGGTGTTGAGGTCATTGGCGTCGCCAAGGACGGCGAGACGGCGGTGAAGCTGGCGGACGAGGTCAAGCCGGACGCCATCCTGATGGACATTGAGCTGCAGGGCAGCATCGACGGTATCGAGGCGGCCCTGCAAATAAAGCAGCATCACCCCAAGACCGGGATCGTAATCCTTACCTCTCACCGCGACCGCCGTTATCTCACGAGCCTGCCGCTGGAAACCAGCACGGGCTGGGCATACCTGCTGAAACAGTCGGTGCAGGATATAGACTCCGTCGTGCGCGCCATCCAGGGGAGCATCATGGGCATGGTGGTCCTGGACCCGGCCGTAATGGGCGGCCTCCGCCCCAGACAGGGCTCCGCGCTGGTCAAGCTCACGCCTCGCCAGCAGCAGGTGCTTGAGCTGGTAGCCCAGGGCTACAACAACGCGGCAATCGCCAAGCGGCTCACCCTTACGGAAAAGTCCGTGGAAACATACATCCACGCCATCTACCAGGAGCTCCAGCTCGCGAACGAACAGGACTCCCACGCCCGCGTCAAGGCCACGCTCTACTACCCCGAAAACTCCGATAGCGCCAAGTAGCTCCCTGTACCCAGAACTTACGTAGAAATACCTAGCCGTTTTATACGTACTACCCCTGTGTCTCCGCCCATATCCTCTCTGTCAGAATATACAAGTAGGTCGAATGATACTTACCGGAAGAAGAGAACCCAGAGTAATGCGTGAAGTAGTCCTTGCCGATGACGATCTGATGTTCCGCGCATGGCTCGAGTCCGTACTTGAGCAAGGCGGGGACCTGCACGTCGTCGGCGAAGCGAACGACGGCGAGACCGCGCTGGAGCTCGTGGAAACCCTGCACCCGGACGTGGTTATTGCAGACGTCTACATGAGAGACATGGACGGCCTGGAAGTCGCGCGCCGCATCAAGCACTCGCACCCGAAGATCGACTCCATCCTGGTCAGCGCCCATTCGGACCGCACCCACGAGCGGCTGGCGGTTGAAGAAGGCGCGCTTGCCCTCATACCAAAGCAGCGGGTGTCTGCCGAGGCTGTTCGTCACGCACTGAAGAAGGCAGTTTAGCCACCACCGTAGTGCCGTTCCCCGGCACGCTCCTGACCGCGCACTCCCCTCCCACCACCTCCGCATAGTCGCGCATGGTGCCAAGCCCCAGCGAGTTCTTGCTGCCCTCCGCCACGAATCCCTTGCCATTGTCCTTCACGATCACCTCGATTGCGCCGCCGCGCAGATCGGCGGCTATGAACACCTGCGAGGCGCCCGAGTGCTTCAGCACGTTCGTGAGCGCCTCCTCCGCGATCCGGTAACCGGCCAGTCGCACCTGCTCCGGCACGAAATTGTTGTCGAACTTCTCACGACGCACAAGCTCAGGGTCCATCCTTACGTCAAGAGCTATTGCGGAATCGAAATGGTCGCAGAGCGACTGCAGTGCCGGCACCAGACCCCGGCGCAGTATCGCCCGGTACAACTGGTGACCGATGGACCTCAGCTCATCGTCCACGATAGCCGAAAGGCTCTAGTGTATCGCAGATACGGTGGCCACCGTTTCGGGATCTACTGAGGACTTCCTCAGCGCGTGGAGCCGGTGCAGGAGCACGATCAGCCTGTTCTGTACCGAGCCGTGCAGGTGTTGCGCAATCTGCCTTCGCAGAGACTCCGATGCGGCCACTATCCTCTCGCGGGAGCGCTTGAGCTCCTCGGACCTCGCCTTCGCTACCGCCTGCTCGATTCGCGCGTTCTCCGCGAGCCGGAGGTCCGTGATATCGCGGAACAGCACTACGGCGCCTTCCAGGTCGCCTCGCTCCCCGCGAATAGGCGCGAATACATACGCCACGGGGAACTGCGTGCCGTCCTTTCGCCAGAAGACCTCATTGTCGACCTGCCCGGAAGCGCCATTCTTGAAAGCCGCCTCTATCGGACACGCGGAGCGGGCGTAGCGCGCCCCATCGACGGTGAAATGGTGGAGGACCTCGTGCTCGCGGTGGCCAACCAGCTCTTGCGGCAGCCATCCGGTTATCTTCGCTGCGGCCGGATTAACGAACGTGATCGCGCCGCTGAGGTCTATTCCGAAGATGCCCTCGCCCACGGAATTTAGAAGTAGCGCGTTCTGCCGGCGCAGGCGGTCTATATCCATCTCCACGCGCTTGCGCTCTGTAATATCCCTGGAGATGCCCACCAACCCCACAACACGCCCAGTATTGTCCCTGATGGGCGCCTTGCGGTCCAGGTAGACCTTCAGGCCATCGGCAGTCATCGTGAGGGATTCTGTTTCCTCTTTCCGCCCGGTGACCAGGACCGAAAGGTCATCCGCCCGCATTCGGCGACCGGTATCGTTCGGGTAGATATCCACCGGCGTCTTGCCCACGACCTCCTGCTTTCGCATCCCCATGCGCTGGGCCTGAACGGAGTTGACCACCACAAACCGCCCGAGCGCATCCTTTGTATAGATAGAGTCATCTGCGTTCTCGATCAGCGCCATATACCGCGCCTCGCTCTGGACCAGGCGCTCTTCGGCCTCCTTGCGCTCGGTCATATCCCGCAGCACGGAAATGACGGCAGGCCTGCCGTTGTACACGATGCTTGCCGTCGTGCCGTGAATGGTCCTGACGCTACCATCCGGCCGCTGTATGCGATACTCGTATATACCGGACGCGTTCTCGCCGCGGATCTGCGCCGCGATATGGGCAATCACCTTGTCCCTGTCCTCGGGCAGGGCGAACGAGCCTATTGGGTAGCTAACAGCCTCCTCCAGGTTGCTGAGCCCATAGACCTTGAGGTAGGCCTTGTTGACGAAAGCCCTGCGGTTGTCAGAATAGATGACCACCGCGTCGGACAGCGAGTCGACGATTGTCCGGTGCAGGTCCTCGCTCTCCGCGAGCACCTTCTCCATGGAGATCCGGTCGGAGATATCCCTGTCCACGCCGACATATCCGACCGGCTGACCGTTAGCGTCCCTGATTAACGAAATCAGCACTTCCACCCAGAATCCGGTCCCGTCTTTCTTCCTTTGTTCCATCTGGCCCGCCCAGGACCCATGCTTCATTACGTGCTCCAGGCGCGCTGCCTCTACCTTCGTCTCCTCCGGCGTGGAAATGAACGGCAAAGGCTTCTCCATCACCTCATCGGCAGAATAGCCGTACAGCGCCTGCGCCCCTCCGCTCCAGAACGTGATGTTCCCCTGCAGGTCCGTAGCTATGATCGACTCTCTGGTGTTGTCCAGGAGATGTGCCTGGAAGCGGAGCTTCTCATCCTGAATCCTGAGAGCCTCCGTCTCTTTCTGAAGTTTTTCGTTAGATCGCTGGAGCCTGTTTTCAGCCTGCAGGAGCGCTCTCACGGCTTTTATGAAATGAAAAATGCTGCCGAACGCGAAAAGCGCGGACACGTCGAGGATAATGCGGGAAATTGGAATCGGTTGGGGTGAGCCGGAGAAGAATCTGAAGTTCAGGCTGAAAGGCAGTTCGTCCGAAAGCTCGACGCCGAGGCCCAGGCAAAAGCCCGCGAACCATATTAGTGACAGCACCGCGGCGGGGTGCTTGTGGATCGAGCCGTTCCGCGTCGCACGCAACACATAAATGCCCATCCCGGCAAACAGGAGGAGCACCAGCAGCTTGATGATTGGGGCGTACATGTGGGTTGCCTGCCTCCGCCTGATACGCTCTCGGTCAACAAATGATTAGCCAGAATAAATTTTGCCGCGAACCGTCAAATACATCAATGCCGGTGAGGGCCATTTTGTCCTGGAAACGCGAGGCCGTCCAGACCGATGGCCTGGACGGCCTTCCCTACCGACTGTTTATATCCTTACTCTAAGTGCCGCAGTTCGGGCTGCCGCCGCCGGAGCCGCCGTCGGGTATGCACGTGCGGTCCTTGAGGTTTGTCTTGCCGGCGGCAATGGCCGCGTTCACGCTTGTTACAACGTTCGCCGGCACCCACTGCGACCAGATGTCCTGGTGGTTCTTGAGAAAGGTCAGCGCAGCCACGTTGGCCTTGATGCCCACGCGGCCCTCGGTGACGCGCCCGGCAAAATCGGTGACCATGGCGTCGCCGGGGTTAAACTTCTTCAGGAACTCAGCAAGGTCTGGCGCAGACTGTTTCAGGTCAGCTCGCACCATGATGCGCTTGTCCGCTGAGTCACTGAACGCCGTTCCAAAGTCCAATACGGTCCCGGACCCGGTATTCTGGGCGTACCAGTCGGCGGACTCGGACTTGGGTGCGATCATTACGACGTCCACGCTGCCGGCGGCGAGCGCAGCCTGGTAGGTAGGCTCAGTGACATCCACGAGCTCTGCAGTGTACTGGTATCCGTGCACCATGATATATCCCACGAGGTTGTTGATGAAGTCGATATCCTTGGACGACCATGTGGCCAGCCGCACGTGTCCGAGCTTCCGAACGTCAAGCGATACGGGGGTACCCGAGATTCGGGAGTCCGTTGGCGAAAGCGACTGCGGAGTGCCTGCGGCCGCGGCGGCGGCCCCACCCTGGGGGGTGGCGGTCCTATCAGCGAGGGCGCCTATTGCGAACGGGTCTGACTTGGCCGCGCAGCCGGCGGCTATTAGCCCGAATAGTGCGGCAAAAGCCATCGTCAGCAGGGCCAATCTAACCGGGGAACCTGGCATCTTCATCGTCACTCCTCCGTGGGGCAATGCTTAGCTGGGAAGTCCGGATGATACAGGTAACCGCGATCACGCAAACCGGGAACTACTTCGCACTACTGGTGGGGGCCGCCTCCTATGGTCGTCAGCGCGGCCAGGGAGGCCACAGTACGAAAGGATTAACCCTCCACCCATGGAGCAGGCCGAATTATTGCGCCAGTATACAACGACAAAGCTCTTTTGACAGCCCCTCACGGGAATTTTTTCGAATAGGCTCAACGCGGCCCGACGGGGCATTTGGCATTCAGGCCCGCCCTTGCGGTCTCGCTAAGGCTTGCCGGCCGCTCCCTGCAGACCGTCTCGACAATTATTCCGCGTAGCGGGCCGGCAACAATCCTGTTTCCATTGCCGGAGATGTGCGTATAATCGATATACACCGGCTCCGTCGTGGAGGAGAACGCGCCGTCCAGGTTGTGTACACTTGCTAGTACGTCGGAGCCCGCCATCCGGATTTCCAGCAGCTCGGCCATCTTTGCCCGTACAGTCATGATCATCGTCAGGGCAACCGACCGCTTTTGCACCTCAAGGACATGCTGCTCCGAAGGGTGCAGGGGCTTGCCCGCCTCCCAGAGGCCGGGATGGAAGATGAAGATTGGGGTGAACCCATACTCCGCCGCCAGTGCGTTTACCAGGCGGATATTCTCCGCCCATACGTCCAGCGCCCGGTTGCCCAGCCAATCGAAGTCCGCGTGCTCCAGGCGGTCCTCGTAGTTCTCGTCGCCAACTCCGGGCTCTGCCGTGCCCGGATCGGGCGGCCCATGCAGGATGCGCCCGGCGAGGTCCGCAGCGCGGTACATGCCGGTGGACTGCACCAGCGCGCGCACCTGGTCCGACCGGCTGCGCCCACCCTGGAACCGCTCCCTGATGTCGTCAAGCAGGGCGTGCGCGCCGCGCTCCTCGGGCCAGAATGCCACCGCCGTCGCGTCGTTCACGCCGTCGTAGAACGTGACCACATCCGGCCTTTTGCCGGCCTGCAGCTCGCGAATCAGGTAGACCAGCTCCTGCGTTGAGACGTATCCCCTTTCCCCGTAGTTGACGACCTTCGTCTCGACTCCCCAGTCCTCGTTGAGCAGCTTCGCGACAAGGCTCGGGACCGTCTCGTCATCCTTTGCCCCGACGCCCCAGGTCGTGGAACCTCCGAACATCCACACCTCCAGGGCGTCCTCACTCTGAGAGCTGAAATGCGTCGCCCGCCGCCCCTCGAAGTCGACGTTCGTGTATTCTCCCTTGAAATACCTTCGCAGCCAGATGTTATAGGGCTCATAATCGACCGGGTCGCTGGCGCGCACCTCCTGCATGAGACGGCGCGCATCGTAGTCTACCCCGTCGTAGGCCGCCAGATCGGCCCGCTCGTCGGAGTTGATTGGCGCCGCCGACGAGTGAGGCTCTCCGAATACGCCCAGGTAGGCGAAAACGGCCGCCCGGCAGACGAGCTCAACAAACACCACAGTCACCACCGAGAGGCCGATGACGGCGAGGACGTTCTTGATGTTGGAGGCGAGCTTATCCATGGGCCTGCAGCGCTCGATTTTGCGAAAGTCTATGACCCGTTCATGGCTATGTCAAGAAACGCGCGGGTCTACAAACTTTCTTGAAGATTTCGCGATATACAGATAGGCGTACGGTTGAAAAGGCAATTCCCGCGAGGTAACTGTGGCAGGCACCATTCTGATGGTTGAAGACGACCCCGATACTACCAGGCTCGTCAGCCTGTATCTGACCTCGGACGGCTTCAATGTGCTTTCCGCGGCAGACGGCGCGAAGGGGCTCAGCATGGCCATGGAGTCGCGCCCTGACCTTGTGGTCCTGGATGTCATGCTGCCGAGGATGGATGGCATGGCCGTGTGCCGGGCCCTGCGCCGCGAGTCCGAGGTGCCCATCGTTATGCTCACCGCGCGCGTAGACGAGGACGACCGCCTTGCGGGCCTTGACCTGGGGGCGGACGACTACGTGACCAAGCCGTTCAGCCCGCGGGAGCTGGCTGCTCGCGTCCGCGCCGTTTTGCGTCGTACGCAGCGCGACGTCGACGGCGCCGAAGCTGGGGAGGTCAGTCATCGGTCTGTCGCCGTCGACATGAAGAAACGTACTGCCTCGGTCGGCGGGACCCAGGTGAAACTCACGCCTACAGAGTTCCGTGTCAATGCTCAATGACTTTGTCAGTCTTACTGCTCAGTGATTTTGTCAGTACGACTGGTTTTGGTTGAATCAGTCTCGATCTCCAAGGGTGATCTGGAGCCGGCTTTCGATCCTTGGGCGAGGAGAGGGGCGTGCTGGAGACGGACCCGTCTCCAGCACGCCCCTCTCCTCGCTTGCCCG
>VGZY01000104.1 GCA_016872355.1 SAR202 cluster bacterium
CCGACGACAAAACGCTGAAAGAGCCAGAATCTCTATTGACTTCCAAGACAGTTGCTGAAGGGCCGTGTTCCCTGAGCCCAGCCCACCGGGCTGGGTAAAAAGACCAATTAGCGAAACGCCCTGAAGGGGCGTGTTATCCCGGCCATATCAACGTGGCCTGTGCCGGGCCCATCCCTCGGAATGACTCGACACGGCCCTTCAGGCCGTTTGATATGTCGGACCTTACCCAGCCCGTTGGGCTGGGTTAAGGGAACACGCTCCTACAGAGCGTTACGACCCTATTCCGCCGCCCTGCCCAGCTTCACCGCTTTGATCCGGCCGTTCCAGTGGTCGCTGATCAAGAGGATACTGTCACCATAGATTCGGAGGCCGTAGGGCCAGTTGAGGCCTGCTGCCGTTGCTGGGCCGCCTGAGCCCTGGTCGCCGGGCCGGGCGGGGTCGCCCGCGACGGTCTTCAGCACGCCGTCCTCAACAGTGCGGACGGCGTTGTTGCAGGTATCCGAGACATAGATGCGCCCTGAGGGCGTGACTTCGAGGCCTGACGGCGTGTCCAGCTTCGCCCTGGACGCGGGGGTGCCATCGGGCGAGAAGCCCTTTACACCCGTGCCGAGAACTGTGGTGATGACGCCGGATGGGTCCACCTTGCGGACGACATGGAACTGCTCATCGACGAAGTAGAGGTTGCCGGACGAATCGAACCGGATGGCGCGGGCGGAGCCGATACGCGCCTTACCGGCCGGGCCGCCGTCGCCCTTGTAGCCGGGGATGCCCGTGCCCGCGAAGGTTGTGATAACGCCGGTGGCCGCGTCCACCTTGCGTATGCGGCCCGCCGGGCCATCGGCGATATACATGTCGCCGTTGGGGGCGTACGCGACCGCCTGGGGGTACATGAGGTTGGCGCAGATTGCCGGGCCGCCGTCGCCCTTGTCCCACTGGAACGCCGCGCCGGCGACGTTACGGATTGTGCCGTCGGTCTCGATGCGGCGCACGTGGCCGTGGCGGGAGTCCGCGATGGCGATGCGGCCGTGAGAGTCAACGGAGACGTCGTACGGGTTGCCAAGGTACGCCTGCGTGGCCTCGCCGCCGTCGCCGCCGTAGGCGCGCGCGCCGTTGCCGGCGATGGTGCGGATAATGCCGTCGGGGCCGATGGCGCGGACGCGCTGGCCCCAGGTGTCCGCGAAGTAGATGGAGCCGTCCGGGCCGACATCTATGCCGCCGGGGCCGCAGATGAAGGCCAGCGCCTCCGGGCCGCCGTCGTGGACGGATGTGCCACCCAAGATCGTGCTGACCCTTCCGGTCTCGGGGTCGTACTTTCTTAACCGTCCGCCGCTGTCGCCCCAGAAGACCGTGCCGTCGGGGTCGGCCCACAGGCCAGCCTCCACGCAGTTGCAGGTGCTCTCCACACCGGGCACATCTTCCTCGCCCATACCCGGGACGCCCGTGCCGACGAGCGTGGAGACGATGCCGGTCTTCGCGTCAATCTTCCTGACGCGGAATCCGCCCTTTTCGCCTATGTAGACGTTATCGTGGACGTCGATGGCGATGGCGTCAGGGATGTTGATGCTCGCCTCAACAGCGGGGCCGCCGTCGCCCGCGGACGATGGCTCGCCCGTGCCGATCACGGTGGAGACGATGCCGGTCTTGCGGTCTATCTTGCGGATGCGGTTGTTGGCGTTGTCGCAGACATACAGGTTGCCCTTAGAGTCCAGGGCGAGGTGCTCCGGCTCGCGGAACGTGGCGTTCTCCTTCGGCCCGCCGTCCCCGGAATAGCCTGCGGCCCACATTTTCGATCCGGCGAACGGGCGGCTGTTGCCGCGCTCCGCCGGGTAGTGCCTGGCGGAAAGGCCGGCGTAGACCTCAATCACGCCGGTCCTGGCGTCCACGCGGCGGACGTTGCTCATCCACGGGCCGGTGACAAAGATGTTGCCCTCGTCGTCGACGGCCACGCCGGAGATCGTATCGAACTCCGCCTCAAGTGCAGGGCCGCCGTCGCCGCCCCTGCCGTAGCGGCCGGACCCCGCGACGCGCGTGATGACGCCGGTGCTGTAGTCGATCCTTCTGTATGTGCGGTTCCCGTTGTCGGAGAAGTACATGTTGCCGTGGCGGTCGATGGTCAGGTCGTGGGGCTTGAAGACGCGCGCCTTCGAGGCCGGGCCGCCGTCGCCGCTCCTGCCGGGCACGCCGTCGCCGGCGATGGTGTGAAGCGTACCTTCACGGTCTATTCGCCAGATGCGGTGTCCCCACATGTCCGCCACGGCAAGGTCTCCGTTCGGCAGGCGTGCGACGCCCTGCGGTGTGCCCGCATCGGCCTCCTTCGCGGGGATGCCGTCGCGGTAGCCGGCCCCTGCGATTGTAGCTATGCCGCCGGGTGGAATGGAATCGAACAGGTCATTGAGCTTCATGCAGGCCTCCTGCGGGCTTAGCTGAACGGTATTATATCGCCGAGACAACAGGAGTGCGCGGGTTGCTCCCTGTCCGGGACTCGAGACCCTTGCGAAACAGGACTTGCGACCCGCGTAGCCCGGTGGCCGCCACATTACTATGGGCCTGTGACAGGCATACAGACAGGAAAAGCGAGGCGCACATGGCACTGAAGGATGGCGAAGCGCTGGTGGAGGCCGAGGGCCTGACCAAGCGGTACGGAAGAGACGTTGTGGCCGTGGACAACGTGTCGATGACGGTGCGAAGAGGCGAAGTGTACGGCCTCCTGGGGCCGAACGGCGCGGGCAAAACGACGACGCTTAGAATGCTCCTGGGGCTAATACGCCCTTCGAGCGGGAAAGCGCTCGTGATCGGGCGCCCGCCGGGCGACGCAACGGACTGGCAAAGACCGTAGCGCTTATTGAAACGCCCACTTTCTATCCTTACCTGTCCGGCCGCGACAACCTGAGAGTGATGGCCCGTTACAACGGGTTACCTGACAAGCGGGTTGAGGAGGTGCTGGACGGCGTGGGGCTGCTGAAGCGCGGCGGACACAAGTACAGGACTTACAGCCTCGGGATGAAGCAGCGTCTGGGGATAGCGTCCGCCCTCCTGAAGGACCCGGACCTGCTGGTGCTCGACGAGCCCACCAATGGGCTGGACCCGGAAGGAATGGCAGAAATCCGGGCGCTTATCCGGCAGTTCGGGCAAGGTGACAGGACCGTGATACTCTCCAGCCACCTGCTTGGGGAAGTGCAGCAAGTCAGCGACAGGGTGGGCGTGATGGCGAAGGGACGGATGTTGCGGGAGGGCACAACGGCCGACCTGCGCGGCGGCAAGGGGTTGATCGTCAGAGCAAGTCCGGTTGACCTGGCGGTGCAGGCGGCGGCTGCGATAGAAGGCGTATCCGGCGTCACAAACGACAACGGCGCGATCAGAATCGCGGTTGATCCCGCCCTCGCCGGAAAGGTGAACCAGCGACTGGTTGCGGCGGGCGTGGAGGTCTTCGAGATATCGCAGTTCCAGAGTTCTCTGGAAGAGGTATTTCTGCAGCTCACACAAAGCAAGGAGGCCAGATGATGAACGGGAGTTTCCGGGCAGAGACGCTGAAGATAAGAAAGCGCGCCGCAACGTGGGTGCTGGGCGCTTTGACGGTGGCGATTGTTGTCTTCTGGAGTTACGTTGTTGGGTACATCGTCTGCAACGACGTGCTGGGAGACTCAGCGCGCGCAGCAGACCTCGAACTGGTCCGCGAGACACTTATGGTGAAGAATTTCCATGTGGCTGGGCTGGACACCCTTGCGAGGTTCGGCGGCGCCGTCGCCCTTGTCTTCGGGGCCGTCGTCGCGGGGAGCGAATTCATCTGGAACACTATCAAGACCGTATTCATGCAGCGCCCGGTCAGAAATACGGTACTGGCCGGCGAGATAGCGGCGACGGGCGCTTCGATTGCCGCGTTCGTCCTTGCGTCGTTCGTGGCAGCGCCTGCTGCGGCGATAGCGCTTTCCGGCCCGGTAGGCGCGGCGGTCACCATGCCTTCCGTGCCGGGCGTGTTACTGGGATTCGGCGCGGCGTGGCTGGTCCTGATGGCATGGGCTGCGTCCGGGCTGGCGCTAGCCTCTGTAACACGGAGCATTGCCGCAGCGGTTGGACTGGGCCTTGTGTACTTCCTGGCGATAGAGAATGCGGTGAGCGGCCTGGCGGACAGGTATTCAATACTTGAAGCCCTGAAGTCTGTGTTTATCGGCCCTAATGCCCGCGCACTCGCCGAGCAGTTCATACCGGAGAGCCTTGTACAAAACCCACCGTCGTCGGGGCCGGCCCAGGCGGTGGCCGCGCTCTGCGGCGCGGTTGCGGTCGCGGCGGTGGTATCCGCGCTGGCCTGGAGGCGGGACGTAAACTAGGCCGGCGCGAGGGCGTGCTATACTGCCGGCACCCGGCAATAAGGCGAACGGGACCCGTATGGAAGGACTTCACAAAGCATTCAGCCGGCTCCGCTGGAAGCTGGCGCTCAGCTACACGCTTGTCACCGTTGCGGTGCTTGCCGCCCTGGAGGCGACCGTTCTCGCTATCGCTGGCGTCGTCCTCATCGTGATCGTGGGCCGGATGCCCGAGGTCGTTGCGGAAGAGATGAAGACTGAGGTGGCCCCGCAACTTCGTCAGTTTCTGGACGGCGAGACGCCGGATATGGCGGGAGTCTACGAGTGGCTGGACCGAGTAAGGCGCGACGGGCTGGAGACGAGGGACGGCGACAGGTCGTTCGACCTGGCCGGGGAGGACGTGCGAAAGCCGGAGGTGCGAATCCTCGTATTCGACGCTCAAGGTCGCCTGCTGGGCACGGACGACATTGAGGCGCCGCTTCCCGTGCCGGAGCCCTTCAACCCGGCGGAAGTCCCTGGCCTTCAGGAAGGACTCGGCGCGGCCCTGGCCGGCGAAAGAGACCCGGCCGTGCTTTCCGCGCGTCCACGGAGCGGCGCGCGCATGGTGGCTGTTCCGATAGCCGGCGAGTCCGGCCAGGTCATCGGTGCGCTGGCCCTTGCGACGCCGGACATCAGCTACCTGGGCGCGTTGGGGCCATTCGGGGCGCTGTTGATCGGCAGCGTGGTTGTTTTCACTATCGCCGCCGGCCTCATTGGGACGCTTTTCGGACTGATTGCGGCCCGTGGGCTGACTCGCAGGCTCGCGGCGGTGTCCGCGGCCGCGAATGAATGGGGTCGAGGCAACTTCTCACCAAGGATCTCGGACGGCTCAGGCGACGAGCTTGGCCAGCTTGGAAGGCAGCTTGACCGGATGTCGGCCGAGCTTGAGGAACTCATCGCCGCCCGGCAGAAGCTGTCCACGATGGACGAACGCAACAGGCTGGCGCGTGACCTCCACGATAGCGTGAAGCAGCAGGTCTTCGCGATCAGCATGAACCTGGGCGCGGCGCAGGCGCTGTGGGAGACCGACCGCGAGGCCGCGCGAAGACGGCTTGTCGAATCGTTTGAGCTCGCCCGTCAAAGCCAGATGGAGCTGGCAGCGATAATCCAGACGCTGCGGCCGATCGGGCTGGATGGCAAGCCGCTTGCTGAGGCAGTCTCGGGGCTGCTCGAGCGCATCCGGGCGCAGGGGGCGATCGCCGCCTCGCTGGAACTGGATGGGGATATAGTGATCGACCGGGAGGCTGAGGATGCCCTCTACAGGTTAGCGCAAGAGGCGCTTGCGAAAGTGGTCCGCCACAGCAGGGCTACGCACGTTCGACTGACACTAACGGCGCGCCCCTCCGGCATTCACACGGAGATCGCAGACAACGGAAAAGGCTTCGACACCGGCGCGAGCTTCGACGGAGTGGGCCTGAAGTCAATGGCTGAGCGAATGGAGACGATCGGAGGCAACCTGAGCGTGACGAGCGGCGCTCAAGGGACGTCCGTGGTGGCCGTGGCGCCGGCGCGGAAAGGACCTGGGAATGGCTGAAAGAGTGACTGTAATCATCGCGGACGACCATAAACTGGTCAGGGACGGCATCCGGGCTTTCCTCTCCACACAGCCGGACATCGATATCGTGGGAGAGGCGACTCACGGCGAGGAGGCGGTGCGGATGGCCCGGGAGCGGGTGCCGGATGTGGTGCTCATGGACCTCTCCATGCCCGTGATGGACGGTATTGCCGCGACCCAGCGGGTGCGCCAGGTGAGCCCAAGGACCCAGGTGGTCGTGCTCACGTCGTTTCACGACGATTCCCACGTGTTTCCGGCAATCCAGGCGGGCGCGTTATCGTTCCTGCTCAAGAGCGTTGGGCCATCCGAGGTGGCGGACGCGGTGCGCGCGGCGGCCCGCGGGGAGGCGGTGCTGCACCCGGCGGTGGCCGCGCGGCTGGTGCGGGAGCTGCGCGGAGAGAAGTCGGCGAAGGTCAATCCATACTCGGAGCTGACGGAGCGCGATCAGGAGGTCCTCCGTTTCATTGCGGAGGGCCGCACGAACGGGAATATAGCGGCGGCTCTTGTCATCAGCGAAAAGACGGTAAAGGGCCACGTGAGCAACGTGCTGGGCAAGCTCCACCTCGCAGACCGCACGCAGGCGGCGGTCTACGCCTGGCGCGAGGGATTCGTTAGGAAGGAGTGAAGGAGCTGGCGCGCCCGGAGGGATTCGAACCCGCGACCCTTGGTTCCGAAGACCAATGCTCTATCCACTGAGCTACGGGCGCGCATGAAGGTCACAGGCAGTAAGCACCGGGTGGCCGGCTGACGGCACATCGAGGACCATTCAACCGGGCCGAACGCTGACTGCCGAGAGGACTTCAACGGGGAGGAGACTGGGGCGAGCGGAGGGGGTCGAACCCTCGATCTCCAGGGCCACAACCTGGCGCCTTAACCACTTGGCCACGCCCGCCATAAAGCATTATGAATTCTAACATCCGTGGGCATGGCGGTCAATTGCGCCGAAGCTGGGTGTCTTTGCTCAGTGATATTGTCAGTAGGTAACTGCTCAGTGAACATGTCAGTCCATGAGAGGACTACATTTGACCGAGCGAGAAGCGAAGAGAGCACAGATACTGAACCTTGTTCTGGAGGGGCGTTGCGAGGCAAGTAAGGCCGCTGAGCTGATGGGTG
>VGZY01000105.1 GCA_016872355.1 SAR202 cluster bacterium
TCATCCGCAGGATGACGGACGAGATCGCCAAAAAGCGCGGCAGGCCCTTCTACGTCGCTATCCGAGTCGCCGCCAGTCTGGAGGCCTGCAGGCGGATCGGCTACGACATTGAGACGTGGGCGAAAGAGGGGTTGTGCGACATCATAATCGGCGGAGGTAACTCCGGCACGGATCCCGACTTCGAGATCGATAAGCTCCGCGATCTGACCAAGGGGACCAACATCCGGCTCTACCCGTGCTGGGACTTCGACAGCCGCCAGGAGACAAAGCGGCTTATCGGCCACAAGGCGTGGCGCGACAGGTGGTTCGCCGGCCTTTCGCAGGAGTTCTGGGGCCGCGGGGCCGACGGCATGTACATCTTCAACTGGCACGCCAACGCCACCATGCGCCGCGAGTCGCTGTCTTCCATCGGCTCGCCGGACACGCTAAAGACGAAGGACAAGGCATACACCGCCATTCACCGGGCGGTCAATCCCAAGGGCGGCCTGCGCGACGACGCCGAGCGCGACGACCGCATCTACGGCGAGGTGCCGGTCCAGCTCCACCGCACCCTCACCGGCGATGGGCCCACCTTCCACATAGGCATACACGATGATGTCGCCGCCGCGTCCAATGCCGGCACACTCAAGAGCGCGCGCTTGCTCATCCAGCTAGAGCACTTCGCCCCCTGGAAAGACAAAGTGGCGGTGACCCTGGACGGCAAAGCGCTCGGCGCGCCTCGCATAACTAACGTTGCCGCCGAAGACCCCAACTACCCATCCGACGTTGACGAGAACTCATGGCTCATATGGGACCTCACACCCGCCCAGGCGAAGAAGGGCCCCCACGAGGTCAAGGTGGTGCTTGTGGACCGCGACCCGCGCATCAAGCCGCCCCTCGTAGTCGGCAACGTCGAATTCTGGATCGAGTACAAATAGCCGTATTCCTCGTTCAGCGGCGGCTGCGCCACCCAGCGGCCGCCGCCAGATCAGTTCCGCGGCCAGGCGGGCATGCATAACCGAATTCGGCAACCATCGTAGGGGCGCACAGCAGTGCCCCCATTGCCTGCCAACCTTAACGGTTGCTGGAGCCGGGAGAGGGTGCATATCGGTGCGCCCATACGTTAGCGATGGAAAGAGCTCTGATAGGCAACGCGCATGCACGCCGCGGGCGCTTTGGTTGGCCGGCATTGCGGCTATCCCCCCGTAGAGACGCCCCAGCGGGGCGTCTCTACGGGGGGATAGCCGCAATCAGCCTTTTCAGATGCTCCACGTTCGTCCGCATGGCGCTCCCGGGCTTGCCGTCAGGCGCGCTGTAATGCGTCGCCACCGACAGCACGGCGTGCGGGGCGTGGGCGCGCAACTGCCGCAGGATGGAGGGGTAGTCCACGTCGCCTTCGCCGATGGCGCAGTAATCGAACTTGTTGCGGGTCCCGTCCACGACGCGCAGGTCCTTGAGGTGCAGGGAGTGCAGGTAGGGCAGGGCGTTGCGGAAACCGGCCTCGGCCACATCCGCCTCCCCGCAGTTCACGCTGTCCGCAGGGTTCCACATCAACTTCAGTCGCGGCGAGGCGATGCGCTCCTCCAACCGCTCGAAGTTTCCCGTGGTGTTCGCATAGTTCCAGGACAACTGCAGGACAACCACATCCACCTCATGCTCGTCCGCGGCTTGCATAACCGGCGCGAACGCAGCGGCCAGTCGCTCCATCTCGCCTTCGGAGATGATTCCCCCTCGCGTGGCCCATCGCATCGGCCACGTCGGCTTCCCCGCCGTGTACTCTCCAGGCCAGGCGAAGCTGAACACGCAAACTGCCGGCACGCCCAGCCGCCTCGCGGCCTCCATCGCCCTCACAACGTCTTCGTAGTCGCGCCGATACGCGGAGTTGTCCATGACCCTCGAGGGGTCAATGTCGATCGCATGCACCGACTTGAATGCGCTCGCGGCCCTTGCGACCAGCAGCTTGAGGCTTGCGCGTTCCAGTGACTCACCGATCGCATCCACCTCTGTACCCGACATTTGCGGCAGGCTCTTCTTGCCGGGGCCGTCGTGGAACCACACGTACTCCGCTCCGAGACTCCTCGCAGCCGCGATTGCATCGCCGAAGGGCATTTTCAGCTCATCCAGGAGCATGACGAGGGGCAACACCGGTCCTGTCATGATCGCGGCTCCCCTTCCACTTTTCCTATTAGCCGCCGCACGAACTCCATATTCGTTCGCATGGCGGTCTCCGGACGGCCGTCGGGCGAGGCGAAGTGAGTGGCCAGTGAAATCACGGCCTCCGGGCAGTGCTCCCGCACCTGCCGCAGCACCGTCTCGAAGTCAACGTCGCCCTCCTCCAGCGGGCAATACCGGTATTTGCCGCGAGGCCCGTCCACCACTTGCACGCCCTTCAAATGCACGGAGTGAACGTTAGGGACAATCGACTCGAAGCCGCGCACCAGCACGTCCGCCTCGCCGCTGTTGACGCTGTCCGCGGGGTTGTACATCATCTTCAGGCGCTTCGAGCCCACACGCTCAGCAACCCGCCGGAAATTGCCCGTGGTGTTCGTGTAGTTCCACGACATCTGGAACACCACCACCACATCCAGGTCGCTCGTCTCCGCAAGCTCACAGACACGGGAGAACGCTTCGTAGAGCTTTTCCATGTCCGCGTCCGAGATAACCCCGCCCCTTGTCGCCCACCTCATCGGCCAGGTCGCCTTGCCTGCGGCCTCGCCCGGCCAGTGGAACCCGAAGGTGCAAATCGCCCCGGCCCCGATTTTTTTCGCCACTCCGGCGGAGGCTTTGATGGAGTCAAAGTCGCGCCGGAAGGCTTCGTTTTTCTCCAGGGGGCCGGCATAGAGGCCGGCCAGCTCCGTTGCCGACAAGGCGTTGCCGGCCCGCACAAACAGGGGCTTCAGGCCGTTGCGGGCCATTGCGTCACCCATTGCCACAATCTCAGCGGGGGCCAGCGCTGTGATGGGCTTGCCCACCGGGCGGTCGCCCCACCAGACGTACTCCGCGCCGATGTCGCGCGCCAGCGGCAGCGCCTCGCGGAACGGCATTCCGAGCTCGTCCAGGTACATACCAATCTTGAATTTCATTGCCGGGTCCTCTTGCTTTCAGATCGGGCGGCTTCGGGCAGTATACATCCCATCCGCCCGCACGAAAACGCTATCAAGTCGCTATAATAGGGGGCGTTTTGCGGGCATATGCCACCAAGGCCTCAAGGCCAACCCAAGGAGACCCCATTTGAGACGCCAGCGGACTATCTACCACAACGATGCTCGGCACTACTACCTGTACGTCCACGACTCCCCGATACGGATGGAGGACGCGTGGAAGCCGGTCGACGAGGTCGTCGGTACGGCGGTCGATACTTTCAGCTACTGCGTTGAGCGCGGCGACGGCATCTTCTACCCGTCGAAGCGCGGCATGCTCTGGGGCTCCGACAAGCGCCCCTTCAAGTCCGCCACATGGTGGAACGCGTACGAGAGCATGAAGGGCCTGATCGACAAGGGTATCGACCCCCTCAAGCTGCTCGTGGGCCGAGCGCACTCTAAAAAGCTCGACTTCTTTGCGGACCTTCGCCTGGCGAGCTACGGCGGGATGCCGAACGAGTTCAAGATACCTGAGGGCGGCAAGGGCTGGGGCCACAAGGAAGTCCGCGACCACCAGATGCTCATTGTAAAGGAGCTCGTCAACGACTACGATATCGACGGGCTGGAGCTGGACTTCCCTGGCTTCTTCCAGAAGCTGAACGAGTACTTCCGGCCTGAGGAAGTCAAGCAGAATATCCCCGTCATGACCGAGTGGGTCAGGCAGGCCGTCAAGGTCGCCCGCGCAAAGAAGGGCCGCCCGGTCACTGTGGGCGCGAGAATATTCCCGTCCGAAGAGACCAACCTGCGCTACGGACTGGACGTACGCACCTGGATCAAGGAAGGGCTTGTCGACTTCGTCATCCCGATGATGTTCTTTGACCTGAACATGGACTCCGATATGCCGCTGGAGTGGGTCGTGAAGCTGGCGCACGAGCATGACTGCGCCGTCTACGGCTTCATGATGCCCTTCGTGCGCGAAGACGATACTATTCTCGACGACCGCATGATGATGCGTTGGGTATACGCGGACACGAAGGTCGTGCGAGGCACGATGGCGAACCTGTGGGACAAGGGCGTGGACGGGCTGTACACCTGGTTCTGGAAGTGGCCGTTCAGCGAGCAGGAGCGCAGCATCCTGACCGAGCTGGGCGACAGGGACCTTGTGCGCCTGCAGACGAAGCGGTACCCTCTCCGCCGCAAGAGCAAGCTCGGCCCTGGCCTGGGCTACGACGCGCCCACTCCGGTCGTTATTCCGCAGGCGGACAAGAGCAAGAAGTACAGCATTCCGTTCTACATATCCGACGACATCAAAGGCGACGCCGACCACATTCGGAACGTCATCCTGAAGATTCACATCAGCGAGTCGGTGACGCAGGACCGAACACCCATCTGGCTCAATGGCCAGTCGATTGAGCACGAAAAGTGCCTGCGCGGCTATGCCAGGCTTGACGCCACCCGCGACCAGTTGCTCGAGTTCTACCTGGAGAAGGTGCGGCCGGTGAAGGGCAAGAACACCCTCGAGATTGCTCTCGAGTCCCGCCCGCCGGGCCTCATCGGCGGCGTAACGGTTGAGGAGGTCGAGGTAATCGTAGAGTACGGCCCTCACCCCAACGGCCTGTTTGCGACCGTGAAGTAAGGGAGCGGCCATCTGACCCCTTGCTCTCGTTTCCCCTCCGGGGTACAGGGTACGGGAACAGCCGACAGCCGTAGCCCTGACCCTACGGTTAAGGCCCCGTAGGCCTCTCCCTCGGATAGAGGAGGGAACCAGCAGCCACCTAACCCCTGCCTCCCGATTCGAGGACACATCGGGATCTAGCAACCTTTCCTCAGAGGGAGGGGTTCTGAAGCCGAGCCGAGAGCCACCTAACCCCTACTCATTCCCTGGGAGGGAAGGGGTTCAGTGGCAGGCGGATATGCCGCCTGCACGGGAGTCTGAGGGTGTAGCCCTCAGTGGGGTTCGGGGCGAAGCCCCGCACCGGGGTCTGGGGCGGAGCCCCAGCGTACTATTCCCCCTCTCTCCGTGCACGGAGAGAGGGGGCTAGGGGGAGAGAGGTCGGTGCGGGGCCCGGCCCTGCGTGCATCGTCGCTTATCACAACTATTCTTAACCAGCAGGAGGCCCGCCCATGCGGCAGCGACGCACCATCTACCACAACGATGCGCGCCACACCTACCTGTGGCTCTTCGAGCCGCCCATGGACATGCAGGACGCCTGGATGCCCATCGACGAGATTGCCGGCACGTCCGTGGACACGTTCAGCTACTGCGTGTCCCGGACGGACGGCGTCTTCTACAACACGTCGGTGGACACCCTCTTCGGCTCCGGCAAGAGCCCTCACCAGCACCATATCGAGTGGCGCGCCTACGAGTGCATGATGAGCCTCATCCGGCAAGGGCTGGACCCCATGAAGGTGCTCATCGAGCGCGCCCACGAAAAGGGCATGGACTTCATTACCGACCTCCGCCTGGGCACGTACCCCAAGATCAGCCCGGGAGTGTCCGAGAAGGACGGCGGGATAGGCTTCCTGCACCCGGAGCTGCGCGGCCACCAGTTCAACGTTCTCAAGGAGCTCGCGTACGAGTACGACATTCAGGGCGTGGAGCTGGACTTCTCCGCGCCGCCGCATGGCAGCCCTTACCTGTTCCGAGCCGAGGACGCGGACCAGGGCCGCCCGGCCCTGACAGAGTGGCTCAGGCGTGTGGCGGACATGGTCCACCACCGCCCCGGCGGCCCCGGCCTCGTCGGCGCCCGCATCTACCCCACGGAGCAGGGCAACTCGAAGCGCGGCTACGACGTCCCCACCTGGATACGCGAAGGCCTCGTGGACTTCGTCGTACCCGTCATGTACTCCTACGACTGCCTCGATCCCAACCTGCCGTTCGATTGGGTTGTAGACCTGGCGCACAAATCGGACGTTTCGGTGTATGGGTTCCTGCAGCACTACGTACGCAGTGAGCTCACCGGAGCACGTATGAGGGAGTTCGCGAACCCTGAGCATTTTCGCGCTGCTGCAGCCAACTACTGGGACAAGGGCGTGGACGGCCTGTACACCTGGATGATGGACTGGCCGCTGGGGGAGACGGAACGAGGCATGCTTACGGAGATGAGCGACCCGGACCTCGTACTGGACCGCAAGAAACACTACGTAATGGCCCGCCGCACCGAGCTATCCACCACCCTCGACTACGTACATTATCTGCCCTTAGAGATGCAGCCGAACCCAGCGACTTTCCATAAGATTCCGTTCTACATCGCCGATGACATAGAGGGGTCGGAGGGCCGGATAAGCCAGGTGGTGTTGCGCCTGTACTGGAACACCTCAGTGGCCGGCGACCGGTTTACCGTATGCCTGAATGGAGAGTCGCTTGAGAATGAGACCTGCGTGCGCGTGAGGAAGCCGAAGGGCTACGATGCCTTCCCGCACTCCAATCCGCGCAACTTCTGGATGGAGTTCCACTTGAGAGACGTGAGGCCGGTGCATGGTGAGAACCTGCTCGAGATTTCTTTCGAAGGGCGCCCGGACAACCTGGCAGGGAAGGCGACGCTCGAGGAGTTTGAGGTGATTGTCGACTACAGCTCGTACGGCAGCGGCCTCTAGTTAATGTATTTTTTGGCAGATTGGGACGCTGCGATTTTGAAGATGTCAATGCTCAATGACTTTGTCAGTCTTACTGCTCAGTGATTTTGTCAGTACGACTGGTTTTGGTTGAATCAGTCTCGATCTCCAAGGGTGATCTGGAGCCGGCTTTCGATCCTTGGGCGAGGAG
>VGZY01000106.1 GCA_016872355.1 SAR202 cluster bacterium
CGCTCGCTGACACCCATCAGCTCAGCGGCCTTACTTGCCTCGCAACGCCCCTCCAGAACAAGGTTCAGTATCTGTGCTCTCTTCGCTTCTCGCTCGGTCAAATGTAGTCCTCTCATGGACTGACATATTCACTGAGCAGTTACCTACTGACAATATCACTGAGCAAAGACACAATTGTCGTCCCGTCCTTGACAGGCTCCGCGCTGTGTCGTATCTGGGCGTGCGCGCGGGGCACAACCATATCGCAGACCCGCAATTTCCCGTTATCCATGTAGTTTATGTCCATGACCTCCAGGAATTGCTGACTGTATTCCTTAAAGACTCCGACATGTTCGACCACAACTCCTGACGGGGAAGTAACCTCCATTACCACGCGCAATCCTATATGGCGCTCCAGGATGGGATCGAAGGAGCCGTTCCACATTCCCATGGCCTCGCTCTGGACCTTGGTGACGTACTTGTGCTGGTATGACATTGCGTTGAGGGCAGGGTTGAGGGCCTTGCCCTGCGCGAGCGCCGTCCCCAGCGCCTCGGTGACAGAGTCCCTGACGGTATTGAGAGTGTTCTTTGTCCACCGGAGGCTTCGGCGTACAGGGTTGGGGCGATATGACTTGGCAAGACTCTTCTTGCGCCGTTCTATGTTCGCCTGCGAGATGTCGTCGAGGAACCTGAACAGTATGAAGATATTGGGGAACTCTTCTTTGTACATAATGAAGCTCGTCTCGAAGTGATCGTCATCGAGGTAGTTTGAGCGGTACCTGAATTCGACTCCGGAGATGTCTACCTGCAGCCTTCCCTAGACGCGTTTGCCATTCTTGTGCTGCACCGTCACGTGGTAGTTCCTGAAATCGGACAGGCAAGGGTCCTTCTTCCTTCGGGAGAAGAAGACGCCCAGGAGGCTCGAGGCCACAATCGCGACAAGCGTCCATATCAGTACCGTGCTCGACATATATCCTGAACCCTAGTGAGTGAAGTGGCGCACTCCAGTCAATACCATTGCAACGCCAAGACGGTTCGCGGTATCGATCATATCCTGATCGAGCTTGGAGCCGCCAGCCTGAGATATAGCGACAATACCGCCCTGGTGGGCAAGCTCCACGTTATCGACGTTAGGCAGGAATGCGTCCGACGCCATCACGCTGCCCTTCGCCTTTGCGCCGGAGCTGCGCAGCGCCAGGTGGATGCTCGTCACCCGGTTAGGCTGGCCCGCGCCCATGCCGACCATCGTCCTCTCCTTCGCTAGCACCACGGCGTTGGACTTGATGTGCGGGAGTACCTTCGTGGCGAAGTGGAGGTCGGAGATCTGTTCGGCCGTCGGCCTGACGTTGGTGACGACCTTCCAGGTGGAGAAGTCCTCTTCCTTGTTGTCCGCGGTCTGGAGAAGGGCGCCGCCCGATACGAGGCGCACTTCCAGGTCGTTCAGTGACCCCGTGGAGCGCTGCACTTTGAGAACGCGGGTGTCCTTGTTGCGCTTGCGGAAGATCGCCAGCGCCTCCGGCTCATAGTCCGGCGCGACGATGATGTGGTACAGCACGCCCTTCATGGCAGCCGCGGTTTCCGTCGTTACCGCAGTGTTGAAGCCCACAATGCCGCCGTAGGCGGAAATCGGGTCGCCCGCGAGGGCGTTGCGGTACGCCTGCGCCTGGTCGGCGTGGATTGCCACGCCGCAAGGGTTGGTGTGCTTGACTATGCAGACGGCAGTAGACGCAAATTCCTTAACCGTTTTCCAGGCCGCCTCGGCATCCAGGTAGTTCGTGTAAGACATCTCCATGCCGTTGAGCTGCTCTGCCCGGACGATGCCGCCGGCCGCCAGCGGATCGGCGTACACAGCGCCTCTCTGGTGGGGGTTCTCGCCGTAACGGAGGTCGCCGAGTTTCGTGAAGCCAAGGCCGACCTCAGCGGCGAATGGGTCTGCGCTTTCGCCCAGGTACCTGGAGACTGCGGAATCGTAGACGGAGACGTGCTGGAAGGCCTTTCGGGCCAGCGCCTTGCGCTCTTCCAGCGCGATTGCCCCGGCGCCGCCGGAGGCGATACGCTCCGCAATCCAGCCGTAGTCCGCGGGGTCCACGACGACGATCACGTCCGGGAAGTTCTTCGCGGCCGCACGTATGATAGTGGGCCCGCCGATATCGATGTTCTCAAGCGCATCGTCCAGCGTTACGCCAGGTCGGGAGACAGTCTGAACGAACGGATAGAGATTAACGGCTACGAGGTCGATAGAATCGATCCCGTGCTCCGCCATCTGCGATGTGTGACTCTGAAGACTGCGGCGGGCCAGTATGCCGCCATGGACCTTCGGGTGTAGAGTCTTGACGCGGCCGTCCAGTATCTCAGGGGAGCCGGTGTATTCGGAAACCTGCTGCACGGAGATGCCCGCCCCTGAAAGCTCCTTACCTGTGCCTCCGGTGCTCAGGATGCCGAAACCGGCCTTCGAAATGGACCGGGCGAATTCCACAAGGCCCGCCCGGTTGTAAGCGCTCAGCAAAGCCTTCATCAGTCGTCCTCGAAATGGAAGTCGGAACGGTAGTATAGAGGAAATCGGCCGCGAAAAGCGAACGGACCCGGACATCCACGCATGCTTGGGGGAACCATGTAGCTGCACAGCATGATGTGCAGCTACATCAGGGTCACGCGCCTGTCGCCCTGCTGCCGCGTCACCTCTCCTACAACCAGTGCCTCGGGGATGAGCGACCTGACGGACGCTGCGTTTTCGCGGTCGCAAACGATCACCAGGCCGATGCCCATGTTGAAGACCCGGTACATCTCCGACCACTCAACGTTGCCGCGCTCCTGGAGCGCGGTAAATATTGGCAGAACGGGCCACGCGCCCCTGTCAAAAGAAGCCGTGACGCCGTCCGGGATGGAGCGGGGCATGTTCTTGTAAAGGCCGCCGCCGGTGATGTGGGCCACGCTCTTGATGTGCTTGAGCACGGGAGCGATCACGGGGTAGTACGGCCTGTGCGGCTCCAGGAGGGCCTCGCCAAGCATGCGGCCCAGCTCCGGCACGTATTCGAAGAGGGGAGACGGGTCCTTGTCCAGGCCGAGGATATGGCGAACGAGGGAGAAGCCGTTGGTGTGCAGGCCGCTGGAAGGCACTCCGAGGAGGATATCGCCAGGCCTGACGGTAGAAACATCCAGGAGCTCGCTGCGCTCCGCGACGCCCACGGCGAAGCCCGCGATGTCGAAATCATCTTCAGCGTACATGCCGGGCATTTCGGCTGTCTCACCGCCAACGAGCGCGCAGCCGTTGGCCTTGCACGCCGTAACGATGCCGGTGACAAGCCCCTCAATGATCTCGGGCTTCATCTTGCCGAGGGCTATGTAGTCCAGGAAATAAGCGGGCTTTGCGCCGGTCATGACCACGTCATTGACGCAGGCGTTAACAACGTCCTGGCCGATGGTCTCGTACTTCTTCATCGCAATGGCGAGCTTGAGCTTGGTGCCCACGCCGTCGGTGCCGGAGACCAGGACGGGGTCCTTGTATCCTGTGAGGTGGTACATTCCGCCGAAGCCGCTCAGGCCGCCGAGGACCTGCGGCCCGTGTGTCTTCGAGGCGAGCGCCTTGATGCGCTTCTTGGTCTCAACCGCAGCGTCCAGGTCGACGCCGGCGGCCTTGTATGTCTGTGCGTCCGGGTGGGATGACATGGGTGTTGGGTGCTATACCCTGGAGCCTGCTTTTGAGGTTTCGAGGGCGAGCTTGTCCATCTCCAACTGGACGGGGATGGGGTAGTTTCCCGTGAAACACGCCATGCACACCTTGTTCCGGCCAAGCTTCACCGCGTTGATGAGGCCATCGTTGCTGAGGTAGCCCAGAGAGTCGGCGCCGACGAAGTCGCGAATCTCATCCACGGTCTTGTTCGCGGCGATAAGCTCGCGGCGCGAGGCAAGGTCCACGCCGAGGTAACAAGGGTACTTGATCGGCGGCGCGCAGATCCGCAGGTGGATCTCCTTCGCACCGCCTCTTTTGAGCAATTCCACCACGAGGGGCGTAGTTGTGCCGCGGACAATACTGTCATCTAAGACGACGAGGCGTTTTCCCTTGATGAGCTCCGGCAGCGGGTTGAGCTTCCGGCGCACGCCAAGCTCCCGCAACCGCTGGTCCGGCAGGATGAACGTGCGTCCCACGTAACGGTTCTTGACGAGGCCCTCTCCGTAGGGGATGCCGGACGCCTGGGAATAGCCCACCGCGGCGGCGGTTGCGGAGTCCGGGATGCCGATAACCATATCGGCCTCTACAGGGTGCTCCTTCGCGAGCTCAGCGCCCATTGCCATGCGGTTGCTGTATACCAGCTTTCCGTTCAGGATGCTGTCCGGCCGGGCGAAATAGATGTGCTCGAAAATGCAGCCGGCCTCCCGCGTATCTCCCGACTCACGGCGGACGATCGTCTCCAGGCCGCGGTCGCTGACCATAATCGCTTCGCCGGGCTCGATGTCGCGGATGAACGTAGCGCCGATATGGTCGAGCGCGCAAGTCTCCGAAGCGACGACCCAGCCGCCGTTGAGCTTGCCCAGGCAAAGCGGCCGCACGCCAAGGGGATCGCGGATGGCAAACAGGGCATCCTTTGTCATTACTGCCAGGGAGTACGCGCCCTTAGTGCGGCGCATCATGTACTTGATGCGGCCTTCCCAGGTTGCCGCCGGCGCGTTGGAGATCAGGTGGGCGATAACTTCGGAGTCACTGGTGGTGTTGAATTTGAGGCCCCAGCCCAGGAGCTCTGCCTTCAGCTCTTCAGAGTTGACGATGTTGCCGTTATGCGCGAGGGCGATTTCTGTGTCAGGGCCGCGGGAGATAAGGGGCTGGGCGTTGGCGATGTGGCTTGAGCCGGTTGTGGAGTACCTGGTATGTCCTATGGCGATGTGGCCGGGCATCGTGGCCAGGTCGCGCTCTTCGAAGCTCTGTGACACTAGGCCCATCCGGGTCTGGACCCTTATCCTGGTGCCGTCCGCTGCGGCTATGCCGACGCTCTCCTGGCCTCTGTGCTGGAGTGCGTATATCCCAAAGAAGGCCGATCTTGCTACGTCTTCACCCGGACTGTACACCCCAACAACCCCACAAGCCTCCCGCGCAATATCGCCAGATGCAGACATTTCTGCCCCCATGTGATGTTGTCCACGACGTTTACGGGCCGGGACCGTGGACACAGATCGCAAAACCCACGTTCGAATTATAGGACGCGCCGGAAAGTACGGTCAATGGCGAAATCCGGCGAGGGTCAGGCAATACCGGCCAGGCGCAGGGGGTTCGCCTTGACCAGCACTGAGACCTGCTCTTCTGAGAGGCCCGCCTCCAGAAGCGCCGAAATCGCCATTCGCAGTCCTTCCGCCGGCGAAGGGTCCTGCCAACCGCCGAGCCCTGACGAGACGATGCACCTGGCGGCGCCTACTGCATTCACGGCCTCGGCGATATCGTCGCACGTTGCGGCGCTGGACGACGGCATGCAGGGGGCGAAGGCGAACTCAACCACCGCGCCATGGTCCGCGATGGCCTTCGCCTTTTCGATGTTCACCGGGTAGACCGCCGGGTAGATGAGGCGGCCCATCTCAAGCTGGCCGGCCGCGCGGGCCACCGCGAGCGAGTCCTCGAAGTCAGCGCCGCCGGTCGAGAGCGCGACTCCGGAATCCTTGACCACTTCCAGCACCGCCTGCGCCTCAAGGGAAAGCCGCCCACGGACGGCTATGCTGTGGGCCGCGGCATCGTAGGGCATGGAGACGAGCTTCGCGCCGAGATCGATCGCCGTCCTGGCAGCCGCGACGCTCACACCGCCCGCGGCACGGTCCAGCACGACGGCGCCCGCTACCTTCAGACCGGGGTAGATGCGGCTGAGCGCCTGGGCCATGGGGGCGGTGGAGTATTCGCCGGATACCAGCGTAAAGCCCGCAAGCTGGTACTCGTGGGCATACCGAGCGGTGTCCAGCGCATCGAAACGCCGCTGGACCTTTGAGTCTGGGACCGCGTGGACCCGGAGGTCATAGGCCCCACGCAGAATGGATTCGACCTGGTCGGTCCTGTTCACCTGTTTGCTGCGCCCCCTTTAACTTCTGAATGAGAGCCGCAGGCTACCCTGTAGCTCATCTATCTCTCTGAGGTCCCGCGGAGTGAGCTGCCAGTCGCCGGCGCGTGCGTTGTGGCGCGACTGCTCCGGCGTGCGCGCGCCCACGATGCTCGTCGTGACCGCGGGATGCGCGAGCGTCCACGCGATGGCTAGCTGGCTCAGGTCCCGGCCGTGGTCCGCCGCCCAGACCTTCAGCTTCTCCGTGAAGGCATAGATTCGCGCAAACTCCTCGCCTTGAAAGAAGGGCCAGGAGTGGCGCTCGTCGTCCGGAGGGAACACGTGGCCGGGTTTGTATTGCCCGCTCAGCAGCCCTTTGGCCATCGGCGAGAACGCCATCACGCCAATTCCGTTCTTGAGGCAGAAGGGAAGGGATGTCTGCCCTTCGTCCCGGAAAAGCATGCTGTAGCGCGGCTGCGAGCTATGAACGGGGCCGTGCTTCGTAGCCTCAGCAATCTGGTCCGGCGAGAAGTTGGAGACGCCAATGTACCTTATCTTCCCCGCGTCCCGGTGCTGGAGCAGGTGGGACATCGTCTCCTGGATAGGCCACTTCGGTTGAGGGCTATGTAGCTGATAGAGATCGATGTAGTCTGTGCCGAGCGACTTGAGGGCGGAGTCCAGGGCCTGCTGGATGTGCTGCGCCGAGTGGTCGGCGCCGGAGACTTTGGAAGTGAGGAAAAGGTCCGCGCGCCGCCCCTTGATGGCCT
>VGZY01000107.1 GCA_016872355.1 SAR202 cluster bacterium
CGCTCGCTGACACCCATCAGCTCAGCGGCCTTACTTGCCTCGCAACGCCCCTCCAGAACAAGGTTCAGTATCTGTGCTCTCTTCGCTTCTCGCTCGGTCAAATGTAGTCCTCTCATGGACTGACATACTCACTGAGCAGTTACCTACTGACAATATCACTGAGCAAAGACAATCCAAGTATGCGCGAATTGACACATTTCGTCATTACAAGTACAGTTGAAACTGTACATCGTTAAAGGAAGAGGGTATGGACAAACTAGACAGCAAGATCATCGATATACTCAAGAAGGATGGACGCGCCTCCAACGCGGGCATCGCCCGCGAGGTTGGCGTTAGCGAGGGCACGGTGCGGCGCCGCCTCAAACGGCTGGTGCAGGAGGAGTACATCCAGGTCGTCGCGATACCCGACCCATCCAAGATGGGACTGGACTCCCGCGCGCTCGTCGGCATCCAGGTAGACCCGGACAAGTTCGACATGGTGGCCGACAAGGTCATGCAGCTTCCCGAAGTGAACTGGGTTGCCGTGACCACCGGCTCATTCGACGTCTTCGCATGGGTAACTCTTGAGAACGCGGAGGCGCTCGGCGTCTTTCTGCGCTCCAAGATCGGCACAATCCCCGGCGTCCGCCGCACCGAGACGTTCGTGAACCTCGGCAACAAGAAGCGCGGCAGCGGTGTGGTCATCTAGTAGTCGGAAGTTGGCAGTTAGAAGTTGGTAGTTGGCTCAGAGCGATAGCGCCCCGCATGCCGGGGCGCTCTCGTTTCGCTTTCAATGTGGACCGGTCCAGGAGCGCCCGAAAGTGACCGCCGACAGGCGCGCTGACACAATCCTCACGACCGCAAATGTGATCACGGTGGATACCGGCGTCCCCCGCGATCCTGCCGTCGCTGTCCGCGACGGCAGGATCGCCGCCGTCGGCAGCGCGGCTGATGCGCTTGCCCTCCGTGGCCCCGGCACGCAGGTACTCGATCTCGCCGACGCCACCGTCCTGCCCGGGTTCATCGACGCGCACATCCATCCGATCGCGGCCGGCGTCCTCCACGCCACCGCGGCTGACTGCGACCTCCCTTCCATCGCGGCCGTCCTGAATGCGCTCCGCACCCACGCGGCGGCGCGCCCCGCCGCTCACTGGGTGCAGGGATTCAAGTTCGACGACACCAAGACCGCCGAGCGCCGCTTCCTCACACGCACGGATCTCGACTCCGTCAGCGCTGACCGCCCCGTCTTCGTCTCCCACCGCGCCGGCCACGTCTACTTCGCGAATTCGAGAGCGCTCGAGCTAGTCGGCTACACTGAGGACTCGCCTGACCCGCCTGGCGGACGGTTGGGCCGGGACCCCGCCACGGGCAGGCTCAACAGCGTCCTGTATGAGCGCGCACGCGATCCCATAAAGCGCTACCTGCCCGCTGAATCGGACGAAACGAGGCGCGCCGGCCTGCGCCTCATGCAGCGCCGCCTGGCCGCCGCCGGCATAACGAGCGCCCACGACGTCATGGCCACCGCCGGCTACCTCGATGCATACAGGAATGCTCGGGACTCCGGCGATCTTACCCTTCGTGTCTACTGCATCATGCACCGTGACCATATGGCCGCGCTCCCAGACGCGCGCGGCCGCGCCGGCCACGGGGATGACTGGGTCCGCACCGGCGCCGTCAAGCTCGTATCGGACGGCGCAATTGCCGCGCGCACGGCGTACGTGTCGGAGTCGTACGCCGGTACCGACGACCACGGCATCCTGGCCATGTCCCCTGAAGAGACGCTGGAGTGGGTTACCAAAATCCACCGCGCCGGCCCGCAGGTCTGCACACACGCCAACGGCGACCGCGCCATCAAAATCGTCCTGGACGCGTACGAGAAGGCGCAGGCCGCCTTCCCTCGGCCCGATCCCCGCTTCCGCATCGAGCACTGCACTATCGTCGATTCTGAAATCCTCCGGCGCATGAAATCGCTCGGCGCCATCGCGACCCCGTTCTGCACATACGTCCACCACCACGGCGAGAAGATGCGCTTCTTCGGCGCGGAGCGCCTGGAGAGGATGTTCGCCCATCGGAGCTTCCTTGACTACGGGACCGTCTCCACCGGAGCATCCGACTACCCTCCCGGCCCTTACGAGCCCCTCATAGGCATCCAGAGCTGCGTCACGCGCACGGACAGTGAAGGCAATCTCTGGGGTCCCTCGCAGCGCATCACGGTGGAGGAAGCCATCCGCATCTACACCCTCCACGGCGCTTTTGCCTCAGTCGAAGAGCGCCTCAAAGGCTCCATTACGCCCGGCAAACTGGCCGACCTCGTGGTGCTCGCAACCGATCCAACTCTCGCAGACCCCTCCACCATCAAGGACATCCCGGTCCTGCGAACAATTGTCGGCGGCAAAACTGTCTACGAAGCCTGAGCCCGCCCTGTCTCCCACTTCATACTTCATAATTCATCCTTCTCTCCGTACCCTGTACTCCGTACCCACTCTTAATCTATAATCTTCCGGATATCGTCTAATAGCGTTTGCCGGAACGGCGCGTTCGCCGCTCGGCCGACATCACATGGAGTACGACTTGCTAAAATCGACCAATTGCGGAGATGTCCGCAAAGAGCACGTAGGGCAGACCGTAAAGCTTGCGGGCTGGATAGACCGCCGCCGCGACCACGGCAACCTGATTTTCACCGACCTCCGGGACCGCTCCGGCATAGTCCAGGTGGTCTTTAACCCGGAGCTCACTCCGGACGCGCACAAGACCGCAGAGAAGGTCCGCAGCGAGTGGGTCGTCCAGGTCACCGGCAAGGTCAACCCGCGCCCTGCCGGCACCGAGAACAAAAACCTGCCTACCGGTGAAGTCGAAATCGTCGCCGAGAGCGTGACGATTCTGAACGAGGCCAAGACGCCTCCCTTCTACATCAGCAGCTCCAGCGGCGCGGACACCGAGGACGTGGACGAGATACTTCGCATGAAGTACCGCTTCCTTGACCTGCGCCGCACCAAGATGCGCGAAATGCTCATAACGCGCCACAAGGTCATCGCCTACATCCGCTCGTTCCTGGACAAGAAGGGCTTCCTTGAGGTCGAGACGCCGATCCTCATCAAGAGCACTCCCGAGGGCGCGCGCGACTACCTCGTCCCTGCCCGCCTGTACCCCGGCACGTTCTACGCGCTGCCGCAGTCGCCGCAGCAGCTCAAGCAGCTGCTGATGGTCGCGGGCGTGGAAAAGTACTTCCAGATCGCCCGCTGCTTCCGCGACGAGGATCCCCGCGCGGACCGCCAGCCGGAGTTCACGCAGCTCGACCTGGAGATGAGCTTCGTCGACCAGGACGACATCCTGAACCTGACCGAGGAGCTGTTCGCGACGATGGTCGAGACACTCTTCCCGACCAAGAAGATCCTGAAGCCGTTCCCGCGCCTCAAGTACGCGGACATCATGCGGGACTACAGCTCGGACAAGCCCGACCTGCGCAACCCGATCAAGATGGCGAGCTTCGTGGACCTCGTCGGCCAGACCGACTTCCAGGTATTCAAGAACGTCGCGGAGAAGGGCGGCATCATCAAGGGCTTCGCGGCTCCCGGCATCGCCAACTTGCCGCGCAAGCAGCTCGACGAGCTGGTGGACACTGCCAAGGCGAAGGGCGCCCAGGGCCTGGTGTACATCGCGCTCACCGGCGAGAAGAAGCCTATCGACTTCATCACCGAGGACCAGATCAAGTCGCCGGTGGCGAAGTTCCTGCCGCTCAAGGTCGTCGAGGAGATGGCGAAGCGGACGGGCGCAAACGTCGGCGACCTCATCATGATCATCGCCGGGCCGAACAAGAAGGCCACCCACCTGGCGCTCAACGCGATGCGCAACGAGATGGGCAAGCGTCTCAAGCTCATCGACCCGGACCTCTTCGCGCTGGCGTTCGTCGTGGACATCCCGCTCTTCGACTGGAACGAGGAGGAGAACAAGTGGGACGCCGCACACCACGCCTTCACGACGCCGCGGCCTGAGGACATCCCGTACGTGGAGAGCGACCCCGCCCGCGTCATCGCGCGCAGCTACGACATGATCTGCAACGGCTTCGAAATGGCGAGTGGCAGTATCAGAATCCACCGCCGCGACCTCCAGGAGCAGGTCTTCAAGGTCCTCGGCTACAGCCAGGAGCAGGTGCGCGAGCGCTTCAGCCAGCTCCTGGACGCGTTCGACTACGGCGCTCCGCCCCACGGCGGCATCGCGCCGGGCATCGACCGCCTGGTGATGGTGATGACCGGCACGGAGAACATCCGAGACGTCATCGCCTTCCCCAAGACGCAGATGGGCATAGACCCGCTCTTCGGCGCGCCCGGCGTTGTCGAGGACAAGCAGCTCAAGGAGCTCCACATCAAGCTCGCCCTGGAGTAAGACAGAAAGCCGAAGACCCCCTCTCTGTATCCCTCCCGTGGGGGAGAGGAAAGCTGGGAAGCGCCGGCGGGCGGTCCCATTTCTGGCCCCGAAGGGGCCTCCGGTCTTCTCTTCCCCCCACGGGGGAAGAATACAAGGAGGGGGTCTTCAGCCCCCCATAACCCGGAGTCTACCGCGTATTCGAAAGAGGTAATATCGTGTTCGACTTCATAATCACCGGCGGCACTGTTGTTGACGGCACCGGCGCTCCCGGCTACCGCGCAGACGTTGGCATTACCGGCGAGAAGATTACCGCCATCGGCGACCTCTCGCAGGCGGCAGCGAAGCGGATCATCAACGCGAACGGCCTGACCGTCTCCCCAGGCTTCATCGACACGCACACCCACTCCGACGCCGCGCTACTGATCGATCCTCAGCACCCGGAGGGCCTCCGGCAGGGCATCACCACCGAGCTACTCGGCCAGGACGGCCTCTCATACGCTCCCCTGTCGCCGGAGAACTACAGGGCCTATAGCCGCTACCTGAGCGGAATCCTTGGCACGCCGCCGCCGGACCTCGATATGAGCAGCGTCGCTGCCTTCCGCTCGCACTATCACAAGAAGTGCGCAATCAACGTCGCCTACCCTATCTCCCACGGCGCCGTAAGGCTCGAGACCTGCGGATTCGCCGACATCCCAATGACCGGCGAACGGATGGAGAAGGCGAAACGCCTCATCCGCGAGGGCATGGAGCAGGGCGCAATCGGCCTGGCGACGGGCATGTCTTACCACCCTCAGGCGTGGAGCGACACCGCCGAGCTTATCGAGCTTTGCAAGGTCATCGCTGAGTATGGCGGCGTCTACCAGACCCACCTGCGGGATGTGAACACAGACCGCGCATTCGGCGGCGGCGGCATCCCGGAGGCGCTCGAGATCGGCCGCCGCTCCGGCGTGAAAGTGCACTTCTCCCACCACCGCACGAGCGCTGCGAACGCCGGCAAGGTCAAGGAGCGGCTGGAGCTGATCGTGAAGGCGCAGGCCGAGGGCGTGGACTGCACGATGGAGCTCTACCCCTACCCAACAGGCAGCACGTTCCCCCTCAGCTTCCTGCCCAGCTACGCCCACGAGGGCGGCCCGGACGGCATCCGCAAGCGCCTCGCGAACCCCGTTGAACGCAAGAAATTGGCGGACTACCTGACCAACCAGACGCACCGGTATGTTCCTGAGGCCGTCCTCTCATACCTGCCCAACAAAAACACCGCGCTTGAAGGCATGAGCATGCCGAAGGTAGTGGAGATGCGCGGCGGCATTTCCAGCGGCGAGGCGCTGCTGCAGATCCTGGAGGAAGAGGACTTCGAAGTCGGCTATTGGGGTACGCCTCCCGACGATATTAAGGTCTGGCGACAGCTCAGCCGCGACTTCGTCGAGTTCCTGTCCCGTCCGGACTACATGGTCGGCAGCGACTCCATTCACTTCGGCAGCACGCCGCATCCGAGGGGCTGGGGCACGTTCCCGCGCTTCCTCGGCCGGCTGCGCCGCCAGTTCAACACCATCAGCCTCGAGCAGATGGTCCAGCGCGTCACCGACAACCCAGCCCGCCGCTTCGGCCTCAAGAGCCGCGGCCGCATTGAGAAAGGCTACTTCGCGGACATCGTCGTCTTCGACGCAGACCGCATGATAGACACGGCGACGTACGACGACGCGAAGCAATATCCCGTCGGCATCCCGTTCGTCCTCGTCAACGGCCAGGTCGCCGTCGACAATGAGCGCTGCACGGGCGTCTACGCCGGCCAAGCGGTGCCGTAGGGACCGGCCCTTGGCCGGGTTTGCACCGTGCCTTTGTATCTCCCTCTCAGGGGGAGATGTCCCGATGCCCCATCGGGACAGAGACGGTGACCGGGTGGCGTGGCAGGTGTCTCGTCCCCGTACGGGCGGCTCCCCGTGGCCGCCCCAGGGGGGGTTGGGGACTGGGGGTCCCAGTTTCCTCGTAGGGGCAATCCCACCGTGGTTGCCCCGGTGTGGGGACCGGCCTTATTGGCGAGGTCTCTCGATCCAACAGCCGGGTAGGCACAGGGACCTACCCCTACGTTCGGAAGGGCGGGAGCCGGGGCAGAACAGCCATTAGCCCTCACCCTACGGACAAGGCCCCGTAGGCCTCTCCCTCGGGGAGAGGAAGAAGCAGAACAGCCGACACCCACTCCGTCGCCCAAAGCGGCGACACCTCTCCCTCGGGAGACCTTTGCGTTACCTCGGGAGGAGAGGGTTTTGGACGAGCCTCTTCAAATTGATGTCATGTTCGGGCGAATTTTTAGCCCCGGCATCCGCCGTCAGGCATGTTTCGAAGCCG
>VGZY01000108.1 GCA_016872355.1 SAR202 cluster bacterium
TCAGTATCTGTGCTCTCTTCGCTTCTCGCTCGGTCAAATGTAGTCCTCTCATGGACTGACATATTCACTGAGCAGTTACCTACTGACAATATCACTGAGCAAAGACATCTCCGGTGGCTCTGATTGTGTCTGGTGCCAATAAGGTATTAAACTGTACGGGACGATATGATTGGACTTTGCGTGCCGGGCCGGACTCCCCTGCCCGCCGCTCGCCCCCAATGCTTGCATAGCCCGTGCAGGCGCTCTTGGGGGCGCAATGTTGTCCTGACCTGCCTGACTACCTTTTACCGAGGCCCTGATGGACCAGACGAACCAGACACTGAAGCGCACTCCCCTTTATGAGACTCACATCGCCAGCGGCGCGCGCATGGTGCCTTTCGGCGGATGGGACATGCCCGTCCAGTACACCAGCATCCTTGAGGAGGCGAAGGCCGTTCGCACCGCCTCCGGAATCTTCGACGTCTCCCACATGGGGCGCGTGAAGATCGAGGGCCTCGGCGCGGCGGCGTTCATAAGCTCCATCTTTAGCTTCGATGTCTCCACCCTCAAGATCGGCCGCGCCAAGTACGGCGTTATCTGCAACGAGCAGGGCGGGATCATCGACGACTGCATCGTCTACAGGCGCGGCGATGACCGCTACCTGCTGGTGCCGAACGCAGGCAACCTGGACAGGGTCATGGAGTGGATCGCGCAGTGGGCGCCGGCGAAGGACAAGGTCAAGATCGATAACATCTCCAACCAGTTCGCAATGGTGGCGTTACAGGGTCCCAAGGCAGCCGAGCTGCTGGCTGGACTGACGAAGTACGACGTAGCATCTATCAGGCCGTTCGCCATCGCCGAGTTCGAGGTCGCGGGCATACCGGCGATTGCCGGCCGAACAGGCTACACTGGCGAGGACGGTTTTGAGGTTATCGCCTCCAAAGACAAGGCCGCCAAGCTGTGGCAGACACTCAAGGACAGGGGTGCGAGAGAATGCGGCCTTGGCGCGCGGGACGTCCTGCGACTGGAAGCCGGCCTGCCCCTCCACGGCAATGACATGAACGACACTGTCAACCCGTATGAGGCGAGCGTGGAGCGGTTCATCGATATCGACCGCGAGGGGTATATTCCCCGCAAGGCCCTCATCAAGGCGCGCGACAACCAGACGAGGAAGCTCGTGGGCTTCCAGATGGTGGGCAAGGGCATCCCCCGCCACGGCTACGACATCACCGACGGCACGAAGAAGATCGGCGAGGTTACCAGCGGCGGCGTCGCGCCCACGATAGACAAGAATATAGGCATGGGATTCGTCCCTGTCTCGATGGCTGCGGAAGGCACACGGTTCCAGGTGGACGTGCGCGGCCGCATGATCGAGGCAGAGGTGGTTCCCCTGCCGTTTTACCGGAGAAAGAAAGCATGAATCCCAAGGACTTGAAGTACAGCAAAGAGCACGAGTGGGTCCGAATCGAGAAGGACGGCACCACCACCATCGGCATCACTGCCTTCGCCGCCGACCAGCTCGGCGACGTGGTGTACGTGGACCTGCCGGAGGTGGGCTCAACGGTGCAGCAGTTCGCCAAGTTCGGCGAGGTGGAGTCGGTCAAGGCCGTCTCGGACATCTACTCGCCCGTGAGCGGCACCGTAACGGCCCGGAACGAGGCCATCGTAAAGACTCCCGAATCGGTCAACAGCGCCCCGTTTGAAGGCGGCTGGCTCGTCAAGGTCAAGCTGGCGAACAAGGGTGAGCTCGACACGCTGCTCACGTCCGACCAGTACGACAAGTTCCTCGCAGCGCAGTAGAGAGAGTAACCATGGACCGGTTTTCTTCCCCTTACAGCCCGAATACGGACGCCGACCGCAAGAAGATGCTGGACGCAATCGGCGTCAAGTCGGTAGACGACCTCTTCAAGGTCATCCCGGCGCAGTACCGCAATCCAAAGCTGAACATCCCCGAGCCCACGGCCGAGATGGACCTGAAGCGGGAGCTTGAGGCGATGGCGAACGCAAACGCCGTCCCCGGCAAGTTCGCCTGCTTTCTGGGCGGCGGCGCATACCGACACCACATCCCGAGTGTCGTCAAAGCGATCATCAGCCGCGGCGAGTTCCTGACCTCCTATACGCCGTACCAGCCGGAGATATCACAGGGCACGCTCCAAACCGCCTATGAGTTCCAGACACTCGTCTGCCAGCTTACCGGCATGGAGGTGGCCAACACCGGCATGTACGACGGCGCTACCGCCCTTGCCGAGGCCGCGCTCATGGCCGCGCGCCTGACCCGCCGCGACAAGATCGCCGTCCTCGAGACGGTCTCGCCCAAGTACCTGAAAGTCATCCAGACCTACTCCCAGGCGCTCAAGGTCAACTACTACGTCGTCCCCGCAGGCCAGGAGAAGCTGGACGACGACACGGCGTGCCTGCTTGTCCAGCAGCCCAATTTCTACGGCTACATGGAAGACATGGCGAAGCTCTCCGAGAGGGCGCACTCCCAGGGGGCGCTCTTCGTCGTAAGCGCCGACCCCACGTCGCTCGGCATGTTAAAGTCGCCAGGCGAGTACGACGCGGACATTGTTGTGTCCGAGGGACAGGCCGTCGGAGTGCCGCTATCGTTCGGCGGGCCGTACACCGGCTTCTTCGCGTGCAAGGAGAAGCACCTGCGCCAGATGCCGGGCCGTATCGTCGGCAAGACGGTCGACAGCAAGGGCCGCACCGGCTACGTGCTTACGCTCCAGACGCGCGAGCAGCACATCCGCCGCGAGAAGGCAACCTCCAACATCTGCACCAGCGTGGCGCTGATTGCTCTCATGTCCACAATCTACATGTCGGCGATGGGCAAGCAGGGCATGAAGAAGGTAGCGGAGCTCTGCTACCACAAGGCGCACTACGCCGCCTCGCAGATCGAAAAGGTCCCGGGTTACTCCCTGCCGATTAAAGGCACGTTCTTCCGCGAGTTCGTTGTGAAGTGCCCCCTGCCACCCGCGGAGATCAACAAAAAGCTGCTGGAGCAAGGCATCATCGGCGGCTTGGACATCAGCAAGCAGGTCCCGAACGGCATGCTGATCGCAGTTACGGAGACGAACACGAAGGAAGAGATCGACGCCCTCGCCGCGGCCCTCAAGAAGATTGCATCCGGCGTCGCAGCGGCGAAGAGGTAGACCTCTCCCCCTGCCCCCTCTCCGTGCACGGAGAGGGGGTCAAAGACAAGAAAACAGGACTCGACATGACAATCACACGAGAGTATCTCGACCAGAACAACCGCAAGCTCCTCATGGACCGCAGCGTGCCGGGCAGGATGGGCACCACCCTCCCGAAGCTCGACGTGCCGGCGGCTCCCCTGCCCGACAAGTCGATGCTACGCGACAGCCTGGAGTTCCCGGAGGTCACCGAGAACGAGATCGTCCGGTACTTCACCCAGCTCAGCCAGCTCAACTTCTCCATAGACACGCAGTTCTACCCGCTCGGTAGCTGCACAATGAAGTACAACCCGAAGCTCCACGAGGAGATGTCCTTCCAGCCGGGCTTCGCAAACATCCACCCGAACCAGTCTGCGGAGAGCGTACAGGGCGCGCTCAAGCTCATGTACGACCTGCAGGGCCTGCTGTGCGAGATCACCGGCATGAAGGGCGCGAGCCTCACCCCCATGGCGGGCGCGGACGGCGAGCTGGCCGGCATGCTTATGACGCGGGCATACCACCAGTCGCGCGGCGATCTCAAGCGCACGAAGGTGCTCATACCGGACAGCGCTCACGGCACCAACCCCGCCTCCGCCGCAATGGCGGGCTTTGAGGTGGTCACTCTCAAATCCGACGCGAACGGCAACACCGATCTGGAAGCTCTCAAGAGCCTCGTCGGGCCGGACCTCGCAGGACTGATGATCACGCTGCCGAGCACGCTCGGCCTGTTCGATACGAACATCCTTGAGGTGGTCCGCATCGTCAAGGAGAACGGCGGCGTCATATACGGCGACGGAGCGAACCTGAACGCGCTCCTGGGACGCGTGAAGCTGGGCGAGCTCGGCTTCGACGTCATCCACTCCAACTTGCACAAGACCTTCAGCACGCCGCACGGCGGCGGCGGCCCTGGCGCGGGGCCGGTAATGGTGGGCGAGCGACTGGCGCCGTTCCTGCCCGCCCCTATCGTCGCGAAAAAGAAGGGCGACGACGGCAAGGACGCGTACGACTACTTCTACCCGCCCCAGACCATCGGCAAGATGGGCGCATTCCAGGGCAACTTTGGCATGTTCATCCGCGCCTACACGTTCATCCGCCTGCTGGGCAACACCGGCATAGATAAAATCGGCAAAGACGCGGTGATCAACGCAAACTACGTCCAGAGCCAGCTCAAGGGCTACTACCACCTGCCCTACGACCGCACCTGCATGCACGAGGTCGTCTTTTCGGCCAAGAACCTCAAGAAGGCGCACGACGTGGACGCGTTGGACGTTGCCAAGCGCCTCATCGATTACAACATCCACCCGCCGACGATGTACTTCCCGCTTATCGTGGAGCAGGCGCTGATGATCGAGCCGACGGAGTCGGAGTCGGTAGAGACGCTGGACACCTTCATCGAGGTTATGAAGACCATCGCACAGGAAGCAAAGGACAACCCCGAGCTTCTCCACGACGCTCCCCACAACACGCCCAACACCCGCCTGGATGAGGCCCGCGCGGCCCGCAAGCCTGACCTGCGGTGGAAGAAGGCGTAGGGCTAGTTCGCCAACATAGAAGAGTGCACGTTGACTGTGCACTCTTCTATTTTTTAAGCCGCCTAGGTATACTTTTGTCATACTGTGGTATGACCGCTATTTATGGGAGGGAGTACATATGGCGGGAACAGCAAAAATAGCTATAAGTCTACCTGAGAAGACGTTGGCAGCAGTAGAGCGACGCAGGCGGACCACAGGAGAAAGTCGCAGCCAGTACGTTCGCAGGGCAGTCGAGTCTTTGACAAGAATTGAGCAAGAGCGCGAATGGGATGAGCAAATGGCCCAGTCATACCGTGAGAATCCAGAAACCCAAGAAGAGTTGGAAGCGCTCAGAAAATCTGCCAGTATCCTGTTTGCGCAGTATCCTTGGGAATGAAGCAAGGCGAGATTTGGTGGGCCGATTTGGGACCTCCAGCCGGCACAAGGCCGGTGCTGCTCCTTTCACGCAATAAGGTCTATATCTCCAGGGATTCGGTGACCGTGGCGCTGGTGACGACCCGCATGAGGGGGTTGCCGTCAGAAATTCCGCTATCATCCAAAGACGGAATGCCTCGGGATTGCGTCATCAATATCGACGTAATTGATACGGTCCCCAAGCAGTACCTTACTCGTCGAATCACCGCCATCAATGACGAGAAAACGGCGGCCGTTGAGAAGGCAATTCACTACGTTTTCGGACTGAGTTGGTAAATATTCATACATCAAGAGACCTCACACACACCTTCCAGGAGGGCGACTACGCCCTCGTCATCGACCGCCGCCAGCGACGCTACATGTTCAAGCTCATTCCCAGGCAGAAGTATTCCACGCACCTTGGCATAGTCCCGCACGATGAGCTGATCGGCAAGGAGGAGGGCTACCGGTTCGCCACCTCGGCCGGCCACGTGCTGCTCGCCGTAAAGCCCACGCTGGCAGACTTTACGAAGCGCATGCCGCGCATCGCCACGCCTGTCTACCCCAAGGACATGGGGACGATCCTGGTGCTGGGCGATATTTTCCCCGGAGCGCGTGTGCTGGAGGCCGGGACCGGCTCCGGCGCCGTCACGGCGGTGCTGGCGCGCGCGGTCGGCGACACCGGCAAGGTGATCACCTACGATGTCCGCCAGGACATGCAGGACAAGGCAAAAAAGAATCTCGCTTCCATCATGCCGAATGCGACGCAAGTGACGTTCAAGATCGGGGACGTGTACGAGGGCATAGAGGAGTCCAGCCTCGACAGGATAGTCCTCGACCTGCCCGACCCGCTCAAGGTGGTCCCTCACGCCGCGAAGGCGCTTGTGCCCGGCGGCATCATCCTCTCGTTCGTCCCGACCGTCCTCCAGGTGCACGATTTCACCCACGCACTTCAGGACTCAGACGCGTTCGGAATGGTGGAGACTGTGGAGACGCTAATGCGCCCGTGGGCCGTCGCAGGCCGCGCCATACGGCCGTCCCTGCGCATGGTAGGCCACACCGGCTTCATAACCACCGCGCGGCGCGTCGCGCCCAGGCTGCGCCTGCCGGAGGAAGCGGCGGAAACATCGCCGGAAGAGCAGCCTGAATCGGAATAGACGGTTCTTTGCCGGCCTCCCCACTTCCTGTCAATGCTCAATGACTTTGTCAGTCTTACTGCTCAGTGATTTTGTCAGTACGACTGGTTTTGGTTGAATCAGTCTCGATCTCCAAGGGTGATCTGGAGCCGGCTTTCGATCCTTGGGCGTGGAGAGGGGCGTGCTGGAGACGGACCCGTCTCCAGCACGCCCCTCTCCACGCTTGCCCGCCTGAGCTTTTCTTCGCCTTGCTCGCAGGACTGCGGGTCTTAG
>VGZY01000109.1 GCA_016872355.1 SAR202 cluster bacterium
ACGCCCCTCCAGAACAAGGTTCAGTATCTGTGCTCTCTTCGCTTCTCGCTCGGTCAAATGTAGTCCTCTCATGGACTGACATATTCACTGAGCAGTTACCTACTGACAATATCACTGAGCAAAGACATCCCTGCGGCTCCACGTTGCGTGTTCCGCAACTCATACGTTAGACTGGGCGACGTTTCCATTCGAAACCAGGGGGGTCTTTGCACGATGCTGGTTAATTTCATCGTACTGATTGTGCTGGTCGCTATCGCCGGCGTGTGTCTACGGTTCATCTTTCGGGTGTGGAAAAGCAAGAAGGCAGTTGTGAAGTGGGGCGGCGTTGTCGGACTGGCGCTTCCGGTCTTTGTCTTCTCGGTCCTCAGTATCGTCTTGGCGCTGGGCATGTTCAAGTCGTACATGCCACGTGGAAACGAAGTAGTCGAATACAACATCTAGTACACACCGGAGCGCATCGCGAGGGGAGAGCACATCGCCAACTCGCTTTGCGCCGGGTGCCATTCTATGAATGAGACCGTCCCGCTGAGTGGGGGCAAGAACCTCTCCGAGGATGCAGGGTTGCCCCTCGGGACGATCGTGCCGTCAAACCTCACACCTGCCGGGCGCATCAGCGGATGGACCGACGGAGAGCTTATCCGCGCTATCCGCGAAGGGGCGGACCCCGACGGCAATTTGTTGGCGATGATGCAGTCCCAGAACTTCCGGGCCTTTGGTGACGAGGACATCAAGTCCATCGTCGCCTATATCCGGAGCCAGCCGGCGGTCCAGAACCCGACGCCTGATGAGTCGCTTTCGGTGCTCACTGTGCTGTTCGCCGGCGCAGGGATGTTTCCGGTAAGGGACCTTCCCTCTACTCAGCTCCCGACCCAGCCTCGTGAGGACCCTACAGCGGAATACGGGGAGTATATTGTGGAGTTCGGCGGGTGCCGCGAATGCCACGGCCAGGAGCTTACAGGAGGCCCCGGCGGTCTTTACCCCCTGGGTCCGAATCTCAGGGTTGTGAAGGCGTGGACCGCGGGGCAATTCATGCAGACGATGCGAACCGGCGTCAACCCAACCGGTCGGGAGCTGGACCCGGCCCAGATGCCCTGGCGGTCGGTGGGCAAGCTGACCGATACGGAGCTTACAGCGCTGCACGCGTACCTGGTCAGCCTGGAGTAAAGGCGCGTCCAACAAGTCCAACATGTCCAACAAGCAGGGGCGCCCAGATTACCGGGGCGCCCCTGCCTGTTGTCTAACCCACCATGCCGGTGTTCACTGACAGGATCGGCGGCAGGTGCTCCGCCAGGAGCTCCCACGAGTCGCCGTTGTTGCGGCTGTAGTAAAGCTGGCCCGTCGTGCTGCCGGCGTAGATGCCGCACTCTTCGTATGCGTCCGTGGCCATGCCCTCGCGCATGAAGTGCATGTAGGCGTTCCCCTGGGGCAGCCCCTTCGTCAGCGGCTCCCGGTTTGCGCCCCCGTCCCGGCTCCGGAACACGCGCATCTTCGCGTCCGTCAAGTACCGCTGCCCGCCGCCCAGGTCCTTGCCCTGCACGGCGTCCTCGGGGATGACGTAGAGCGTCTTCGGGTCTTGCGAGTGCAGGCCCAGCACGAAGCCGAACTGGGAGGGCAGGCCGGCGCTGATATCCACCCACTCCTTGCCGCCGTTGTCGGACCTGTACACGCCGCAGTGGTTCTGCTGGTAGAGCGTGCCGGGGCTGGTCCGGGGCGACATCATATGGTGCACGCACTGGCCGAACTCCGGGAACCGCTCCGGAAAGTAGTCCGCGCGCACGCCCTTGTTATGAGTCGTCCAGCTCTTGCCGCCATCCGTCGTGCCGAATGTTCCGACGGAGGAGATACCTACCCACATGCGGCCTTTGGTCCCGGTGTCCGCGACGATGCTGTGCAGGCACAGCCCGCCGTTCCCGGGGTTCCATTTGTCGCGCGAGGGGTGGCTTGTGAGACCCGTAACCTCGTCCCACGTCTCGCCGCGGTCGGCGCTCCTGAAGAGCGAGGCCGGCTCTGCGCCGGCGTAGATTACTCCCGGCTCGCCCTCGTGGCTCGGCTCGATGTGCCATATGCGGTTGACGCTGAGCTTCCCGCCCTCCGGGAACTTCGGGTTCTTTTTCGACTGCTGCCACGTCTTGCCCAGGTCGCGGCTGTGCTGCACCTCCGCGCCGAAGACGGGGTTATTGATCGCAGAATAGGTGGAGCCGTCGCGGGGGTCGTATGCCACGTGGAAGATTTCGACGCCGGCGTGGTGGGGGCCGGATACGCTCCACTTCTTGCGCGCCTTGTCGGAGCCGAATCAGGAACGCGCCCTTGCGGGTGCCGACAAGCACAATAACGCTGCCTTTAGGTACACTGAGCTGCTCTGCCAATTGTGTCCTCCTGGAGTATGAAAAAAAGGGATGTCGCTGAGTGAGGCAATATATTAGCACGGGCCGCCGGCGCAGTCCTACACGGCGGCCCTGGGCCTGAAGATCCCGAAGGAGCTTGTATAGCCGTGGAGGAACGTGGCGCCGCCTACCTGGCCAATCTCGCCGTTGCAGAAGAAGCCGCTGAGAGGCATGGGGCTGACCTTGTGGCGGAACATCTCGGTGTCGTGGTCGGGCCGGCCGTACAGGTAGGAGCCTCGGCCCAGGCACTGGAACAGCAGCGCGCCCGCGCCGTCGGCCGCAGGGTGGCGGCCGGCATACCTGTCGAGCAGGCTCTCGAGGTCGCGCGACGATGTATCCGCATCCCGCAGGTGGAACTGCACGGTCTGGCCCTCGCGCAGCACCTCGTCCACGGAGATTCCGCCGGTGGCGTGATCGGCCCCCAGGATGTTGCGAATAAGAAAGTCGCCCAGCATCGGGTTGTCGTTCAGCGGGTCCATGACGATTCCGAGAAACAGCGAGTGGCGGGTGACGAGGCGCTGGTCGTTCGTGTTCAGCTTCTCGTAGACAGACTTCAGCACGTCGATAGGCCGCTTGCCCTCCAGCTCCAGGAGCATCGTTTGCTTGCAGGCCGTCACCTGCATGGGAGAGCCGATGGGCCTGCAGCCCTGGGCGACAATAGTGTCCACGGTAACCTCGCCGTGCAATGAGACTCCCACCGCGCCGGAGCGGTGCGTCTTCCCGCCGGTGTACAGCGCGTTACCGCCCCATTGCTGGGCCCCGCTGGCCATGCCGCCGATCTTGGCGCTGGCCGCGAAGGCGTAGTCCAGCCCGGCGATCAGCTTGTCCGTCATGAAGGTGTAGGGGTCAGCGAGGATAATAAAGTCCGGCCTGTCGGCGGCCTTCACGCCAAGCATGTCCTCCCATTCGTCCGGGGCGGCGTCTTCCGTAGGCAGGTCCTCGTTCTCCAGGTGGAAGTGCACAATCTCCACGCCCGGGAGGTGAGCTGCCGTCAGCGAGAAGCCGGGGCGGTGCTCCACCTCGCGTCCGGCGCCTATCACGCCGCCGCCGGAGCAGCCGATGAGCGCGCCTGCATTGAGCCGCCGGGAAATCAGCTCAGGGACGTTGCCGAACTCCGGCGCGTGGTGGGCGGAGGGGAAGGCGACGACCAGATCAGGGGCAAGGCCGTCAAGTCCGCGGAGCACCTGGTCCGCGCACTCGGCTATCGCATCGCCCGTCGTCGGGAATTCAGATACTGCCGAGCTCCACTTCATGTGCCTGCCTCCTTTCAACAGCGTGTCACCACTTCACTTCTTGCGCTTCGAAACCCATCGACTCCAGCGCGGCCGCCAGCTTTGCAGCCCAGGCTTCCTCCGCCATGCCTGCGGGCACAACGATCTCGACGACTCTGTCCTGAAGCCGGCGGACCTGCCCTTCCCCGGACTTCTCCAGCGGGACGGTGACCATTTCACGGTCGACGCCGTACTTATCCGTCACCGCGAATACAGTCATCATGTCCCGCATTCCGATGATCTCTTCGCTCAACTTCCACTCCCTCATGCATCGGAACCGTGACCGGAGGCGCGGGCGCAGCCGCTTTGTGTTCCGCCGCGCAGCATTTATAATAGGCCCTAGATTATTACACGGAGCGTGCGCCATGCAAAGGCTTCTCGGTCAAATAGCGATAGTCACCGGAGGCGCGCGGGGGATCGGCGGCGCGACGGCCCGTCGACTGGCCGAGGAGGGCGCGAAGGTCCTCGTGGCGGATATCGACATCGACGAGGCGCGCGCCAACGTCGAAGCTATCCGGCGAAAAGGGTGTACTGCTGAAGCATTCAAGGCCGACGTCGGCTCTCACGCAGACGTCCAGGCCATGGTGGAGAAGGCTGTCTCTGTCTGGGGTCGGCTCGATATCCTGGTGAACAATGCGTACAACCCCACCACGGGCGGGCGGGGCACGATTGAAGAGGTCAGCGAGGAGATGTGGGACTCCGGCATGGCCGTGCTCGTGAAGTCAATATTCCTGGCCTCCAAGTACGCCGTGCCGCACATGCGCAAGGCCGGCGGCGGCAGCATCATCAACATATCTTCAGCCCACGGCCTTCTCCAGGCGCCGGGATTCGCGGTCTACGAAACGGGCAAGATAGCGGTGATCGGCCTCACGAAGCAGATGGCGATGGACTTCGGTCCGGACAATATTCGCGTTAATGCGGTCTGCCCCGGACATATAGTGACCGAGCGGCTGAAGGAGTTCTGGGTCGGCAAAGAGTCCGGGCTGAAATTCTTCGAGGACCAGTACCCGCTCAGAAGGGTAGGGCGGCCGGAGGAGATTGCCGACCCGATTGTGTTCCTCTGTTCGAAAGAGGCGTCTTTCATAACCGGCGTTGCACTGCCCATCGATGGCGGCCTCACAGTGCAGCTTCAGGAAAACTTTGGCGTGCGCCAGGCCCACTACCTGGAGGGCAGCGTCGGGACGAAGATGCCGTATTGAGCGACAGGGTGTGAGTCAACCGTGGTGAGCAGTGAAAAAGGCCGGAAAGATACAGGCGATGGGCTGCCGGACTATCTGAAGCCGGGGCTGGACGTTGTGTTCGTCGGGATCAACCCCGGGGAGTACAGCGCGAAAGTGGGACACTACTTCGCCCGTAAGACAAACCGCTTCTGGCCGGCCGTCAACCAGGCCGGCCTCTTCAACCCGCCCCTGGACGCTCTCCACGACTACATGGCGCTGGAGCAGGGGATAGGCTTCACAGATGTGGTGAAGCGCGCGACCGCGAACGCTGCCATGCTGGGCGTGGAGGACTGGCGAAAGGGAGCGCCTGCGCTGAGGGACCGGCTCCTGCGGTACGCTCCCAGGATCGTAAGCTTCAACGGCATGACCGGGTACAGGAACTACCTGAAGTATGGGGAAGGCATAGACGAGAAGGCGCTCCAGTTCGGGCTGCAGCCGCGGGACATCGGCGCTTCGAAAGTGTTTGTAGTCCCCAGTCCAAGCCCGGCCAACGCCGCGTACCTGTTGAACGACATGGTCGATTGGTATACCAGGCTCAGGGAGCTTAGAGACGGGCTTCGAAAATGAAAAGCGAGACTGTAAGGACCTTCCTGGCGATTGAGCTTCCTGATGAAGCGAAGAAGGCCCTGGGCGCGCTAATCGATCAGATGGAGCGGGTCCGGGTAAGCAGCCTGCGACCTGTGGACCTGGAAGGAGCGCACCTTACCGTCAAGTTCCTTGGCGACTTGACGACGGACCGCATTGATGCTGTCAGCAGGCGCATGTCCGATGTCGCAGGCGATAGCAAGCCGTTCACATTGAGGCTGGGAGGCGTGGGGGCATTCCCGAACAGCCGCAGCCCGCGCGTGCTGTGGATCGGTATAGAATGGGATACGGAGAGCCTGCGGACGCTTCAGAACAGGATGGAGGCCTCACTGGAAGGGATCGGCTTCCCCCGCGAGGTCCGTCCATTCCATCCCCATCTTACACTCGCCCGCATCGGAGACCGGGCAACCCCTCAAGATAGGCGCCGGGTAACGGAGGCGCTCTTCTCCGCGGACATTCAGGCCGGGCGCCCAATCAGGGTGTCAGGCATTAGCCTTATGCGGAGCACTCTCCTCCCCACGGGAGCGCACTACGACAGGATCGCCATGGCCTCATTCCCGGCGCCTTGAGCCCGGCGATGCACCCCCGCGCCGCGCCTCGTTTCCCGTAAAGTCTCCACTCTCGGCAGGTCTGTCAATGCTCAATGACTTTGTCAGTCTTACTGCTCAGTGATTTTGTCAGTACGACTGGTTTTGGTTGAATCAGTCTCGATCTCCAAGGGTGATCTGGACCCGGCTTTCGATCCTTGGGCGAGGAGAGGGGTGTGCTGGAGACGGGTCCGTCTCCAGCACGCCCCTCTCCACGCTTGCCCGCCTGAGCTTTTCTTCGCCTTGCTCGCAGGACTGCGGGTCTCAGGGGAGCAACCGTGCTGGCCAGCTCACGCCCCTTGTGCATGACCACGATGCGCCCGTCCAGCCGCTCCTGTACCTCTACGGTCGCCCTGGCGTATGTGCTCCGCTCGCTGTCAGGCTCGATCT
>VGZY01000110.1 GCA_016872355.1 SAR202 cluster bacterium
CCCTCCAGAACAAGGTTCAGTATCTGTGCTCTCTTCGCTTCTCGCTCGGTCAAATGTAGTCCTCTCATGGACTGACATATTCACTGAGCAGTTACCTACTGACAATATCACTGAGCAAAGACAGCTGCGATTTTGAAGATTGACGGGGCATGGGGTCCGTCGTAAACTCGGAGATAGAGCCAGCAAGCACGCCACAAAGTTTGAAGGAGGCCGCCTGTGACGATCGCCAAGCCTGTGTCCGATCAGCCCGTGGACGGGCGCGTGGTTTCGGAGGACCCGTACTGTCGAGAGGTAAATTTACCGTCGCTCGACACCTGGATCACGCCCACCCGCCAGTTCTTCGTTCGCAGCCACTTCCACGAAACCCCGCACATAGATACCTCAACCCACCGACTCGTTATTGAAGGCTCCGTCGACCGCAAGATATCGTTCTCTCACGCCGACATCCTTGCCATGCCGAGCAGGGAGATGACGGTAACGATAGAGTGCGCCGGCAACAGCCGCTCTTACATGATGCCTCCTGCCGAGGGGCTGAAGTTTACCCATGGAGCAATCAGCACGGCAGTCTGGAAGGGCGTGCCGCTGAGCCTCCTGCTGGAGCGGGCCGGCATCCGGCGAGACGCGAAAGAGGTGCTCTTCGAGGGCGCTGACGGCGGCGAGGAGGAGGAGGACGGGAAGAAGGTCCATATCAACTACGAGCGCAGCCTGACCATAGCGCAGGCGGTGGACCCCGAGGTGATCGTCGCAACCCATATGAACGGGGAGTTATTGAATGCCGACCACGGCGCGCCGCTCAGGCTGGTCGTTCCCGGGTGGTTCGGCATGGCCTCGGTGAAGTGGCTCACGCGCATCAGCCTGATCGACTACGAGTTCAAGGGGTTCTTCCAGAAGCGGCGCTACCTGCTCATAAACGAGGGAGCGGCGGATGAGGTCACCGGCGAGCCGGTCTCGCGGATGAAGGTGAAGGCGCTTATTGCACAGCCGAAGCACGGAGAGATCGTGCGGCCGGGCGGATACACCATTCGAGGCTTTGCGTGGTCCGGCGAGGCTGACATTGCAAAGGTGGAGGTCAGCACGGACGCGGGGAAGTCGTGGCACGCCGCCACACTGTTGACGGAAAAAGCGAAGCGCGCGTGGCGCAGGTGGGAGTACAGGTGGGTTTCGCACCCGGGCCACTTCGTCCTGAAGGTCAGGGCGACGGACTCCAACGGGGTTGTGCAGCCGGAGGTCACGGCCTGGAACTTCCGGGGTTACGTGAATAGTGCCATACACTCCGTGGCGGTGAAAGTACCGCTGGAGTAGGGGTACAGGGTACGGGGGACAGGGTATGGGTTAACAGCCGTTAAGAATGTGAAGACCGCAGGGCGAACTCACACCTGCGCCCTGCGGTCTCCTCGTTTATCGGATATGCCGTCTGTCTATTTCCTGCGGACGCGGCCGTTGAGGGCGGCGAATGCGAGGGTGAGGCTGAGGGCCGCCACGCCGGCCACGGCGGCAAGGCCTTTTAGGAGCGCTTCGCCGTCCCATCCCACGGTTATCAGCGAGCGGAGCGCGGCGAGAAGGTACGTCACCGGGTTGAGGCCGGCGAGTGTTCCCATCCAGCCGGTCATTACCTCACGCGGCACGAAGACCGTCGTGAGGAAGACGAACGGGAAGAAGACGAGCCACGAGGTATTCACCGCGGCCGGGTTGCCGGTCTTGAGCGCCACGGCATAAGGGAATCCGGCGAAGATGAGGCCCCATGAGGCGGAGATCAGGACGAAGGCCAGAATGCCGAGCGGGCCGCTCTCAAAGCGGATGCCCGTTATCATGCCGAGTATCAGAACCGGAATGGTCAGCGCGACGACCATGAGGAAGTCCGCGATCATCATCCCCAGCAGAAGCGACCAACGGTTGACCGGGGTGAGTGACAGCCTGTCGAAGTAGCCGTTCTGGATGTCAGTCACCACTACCAGGGCGCGGGAAATGCCAGTCACGGCGAAGATTATCGCCACGGGAAGCTGGAAGGCCTTGTAATTGAACTGCGCTCCGTCCTGGCCGGGGAGCGCGTTCGCGGCGAAGTCCTGCATTGCGCCGATGTTCACGGTGTAAAAGAATACGGGGATGATAAGCGCCGGGATTACGCTCTCGTAGTCCCTCATTGCTCCCCTGATTGCCCTGCCTGCCACGGACATAAGGTCGTAGAGGAAGGAAGCCTTTCTACCAAGCGGGGCCGAAGGTTGTACTTGCTCCTGTGTCTGAGTTGCGGATGTCATTTTTACCGTCCCTCTGCTTGCCGTCTTTCTTCTTGCCGTCCTTGGACTCGGGCTTGCTTTCTTCCTTGGTCACCGGGGCGTCGCGTTGCAGGCGTCCGCCGGTCACCTGGAGGAAGACGTCGTCGAGCGTGGGCGTGCGGAGCGTAAGCGTGCGCACCCTGACGCCGGCGTCGTTCAGGGCGAGCGCGACACTGCTTATCGCCGCGGCGCCGTTGGAGGCGCTCACTGTGATCTCGTTCTCGTGGGACTCCACCTTCTCGATCGGCTTGACTGCGCGCACTTTCTCCACAGCCCTTTGCGTGGCGGCGGCGTCGCCCTCCACCTCAGCGATGATCAGGTCGGAGCCGATGGAGCGCTTCAGCTCAACCGGCGTGCCCTCCGCGGCAAGCAGGCCGTTGTTGATGATGCCGAGCCGGTCGCAGAGGATGTCCGCCTCTTCGAGATACTGCGTGGTGAGGAAGATCGTGACGCCCAGGTCCCGGTTGATCCGGCGCACCTCCTCCCACACCCTGTTGCGGCTGATCGGGTCCAGCCCGGTCGTGGGCTCGTCCAGGAACAGCACCTCCGGGTTGTGGATCAGCGCGGCCGCCAGGTCCAGCCGGCGCTTCATACCGCCGGAGTAGGTCCCGATCAGCCTGTCCAGCGCGTCCCCGATGTCCACCAGCTTCGCCAGGTCTACCAGCCGCCTGTCCACGTCCTTCACAGACATGCCGAAAAGGCGGCCCTGGAGGCGGAGCAATTCCCTGCCGGTCTGCTTGTTATCGAGCGCGGCTTCCTGCAACGCCGCGCCAATGCGAAGAAGCACTTCGCGCGGGTGCTTCACCACATCGAAGCCGGCCACTTCCGCATGGCCCTTCGTGGGCATAAGCAGCGTAATGAGCATACGGACGACAGTCGATTTGCCCGCGCCGTTCGGACCCAGGAAGCCGTAGATTTCGCCCTTTTCAACCTTGAGGTCTATGCCGCGTACGGCCTCCACCTTGCCGAAGTGCCGCACTAGGCCCTGCGCAACGATTGCGTTGGTACTGGCCACAAAAAAGTCCTGTTCAGGCGCGAGCGCCGAATTTGCTTTAGAGCGGGAACGATGATAGCACTGGTGTGCTAATTGTGTCTAGTGGCAACAGTGCCTATGCCTTTCGAATAACCATTACGCCGTTGCGCACGGGTAGGAGCACGTGCTTGACGCGCCTGTCGTTTCGAACGCGCTCATTGAATGCCGCGATGGCCTTAGATGAAGCGTCCTCCGGCTTCAGCACCCTGCCGCTCCAGAGCACATTGTCCACGACTATGATGCCTCGGGTGGAGAGGAGATTCATCGAAGCCTCGTAGTAGTTCGAGTAGTTCTCCTTGTCGGCGTCGATGAAGACCATGTCGATGGGGCCCTTCAAGGTCTTGACGGTATCCAGCGCGTTGCCGAGGCGGAGGTCTATCTTGTGTCCGTGCGGGCTCTTTTTGAAGAATTCCCGGGCGATCTTCGATGTCTCGGGGTTCACGTCGCACGTGATGATAACGCCGTCATCCGGGAGCGCTTCCGCCATCATGAGAGCGCTGAAGCCGGTAAAAGCCCCGAACTCCAGGATGCGCCTTGCGCCGATGGAATAGGCGAGCGTCTGGAGGAGCATGCCTTCTATCGGCCCGGAGAGCATCTGCGGACTCGCCGCCTTCTCGTGCGTAACGCGAATGAGCTCTTGCATGTAGGCCGGTATCTGTGTGGTGTGCTCGGTGGAGTACTTCTCGAGCTCTTCTGAGACCAGGCTAATCATGCTTACCTCCAGCGTGGTTTTTCTTGGCGTAGCCCTTCACCGGCCCGGCCTCAATAGTCTTGATCCTCTCTGCCAGAAGGCGCTTCACCAGCGCTTCCGGGGGAGGCTCGCCTATGGGAAACCGCATCGTGCCCGCGGAGGCGCCGTAAATGGCGCAGTGGCTCGTCGCAGCGGCGAAATAGATGAGATACGCGCCGCGATAGTTGAAGGTCGGCATGCCGTAGCTGATCGTTTCGGCCGCCTCGGGCACGGCGGCGGTGATCATGCGGCGGATGGCTTCGAGGGTCTCGCGGGACTTGGCTGGGAGCGTTGAAATGTATTCGTCGATGTTTGCCGGTTTGGGTCCCATTCCGCCTCCTGCTCACTCCTGAGAATATACCAGAGGCGGCGCTTCTGTGCCTCGGCTACTTCAGCTTCCATATCTCCGGGAAGCGGATGACGAAAAGGGCGAGGAACACTAGCACGCAGGCCGCCGCGGCTGCCGTGGCGTGCGGCGCGCCGATCCACTCGGCGAGGGCACCCGCGCCTATTGCGCCGAGCGCCTGGGCGCCGCCGATCATTCCGGCGAAGGAGAGCACTCGGCCTCGGAGGTCGTCCGGGATGAGCGCCTGGAGGGACGCGCTGTTCACCACGTTGAAGGAGGTATGGAAGGAAGCGTAGACCGTCAGGGCGACGAGCGCCATGATGAAAGTCGGGCTGAAATCAAACCAGATCGTCCCGAGGGCGAGGAGCACGCTGAAGATGATTGAGGCCCGCCCGGGCCGCTTGAAATTGGCGGAGGCCAGGGCAAAGGATGCAATGAATGGTCCCGCTCCGAGGGCTGCGACCATGAGGCCGAGTCCCTGGGCGTCCACATGGTGGACTTCCTCCGCGAAGACAGGCATAAGGCCTTGGACGAACGGCAAGACAAGCAGCGTGGAGATCGTGCTCAGCAGCAGGACGGCCAGCACCGGGCGCTGCTTCATCGCATACTTTGCGCCCTCGACGCTCTTCGAGAGGAGCGAATTGCGTTGTAGTTTCTGAAGCCCCGCAACCTGCGGCCGCATGGCCCATGAGAACACCGCCGCCGCGGCGAGAATACCGGCGCCAAGGAGAAGTGTCCAGCCGGCCCCCGCGAACGCAATGAGCACCCCTGCGAGGGCGGGCATAATCATCCGGGTGAAGTTGGCGACGATGGAGTTCATGGCGAACGAGTTCACTATCCGGTTCGCCGGGACCGTGCTCGCCAGCAGCGCAGTCCGCCCCGGGTCTATCACCACGCGCGCGGTGCCGTTCATGACGGCGTATATTAGGACGCCAGCGGCGGTCGCGGCGCCCATGATTATCACGAATCTGAAGACGAGCATGGAGAGGGCTTGAAAGGCGCAGAATATCGCAAGGGTCTTGCGCCGGTCGAAAGCGTCGAGAAACACGCCCGCGAATGGCCCGATAAAGAGTACGGGGAGGAGGTCCAGCCCCACGGCCAGCGCGGTGATAAAGGGAGACTGCGTGAGGTTGAAGGTGAGCCACCCGACTACCACCCCGTGGACCCACTTGCCGGCGTTGACCAGCAGGCTGTTCATGAGGATCAGGCGGAAGTCTCTGATCGCGAGGGAATCGAAAGTGTGAACCTGGAACCTGTGGCGGCCGTCCGGCAGGTGCGGGCGGGGGCCGGGCCAGAAGCTATGGGGTTTGAAGGACATGGGGTAACGGATTACCGTGGCGGAACACTGTCTGAACAAGTCGGCCATTGGAGTGTAGACCCGCCCCGATGGCTTGTCAACGACTTGCCGGTTGACGTGTCTTTGCTCAGTGATATTGTCAGTAGGTAACTGCTCAGTGAATATGTCAGTCCATGAGAGGACTACATTTGACCGAGCGAGAAGCGAAGAGAGCACAGATACTGAACCTTGTTCTGGAGGGG
>VGZY01000111.1 GCA_016872355.1 SAR202 cluster bacterium
CCGGACGTCCCGACGCCGACCCCCCGGAGCGCGATCTGTTCGAACTGGCCGGACGGATGAAGGCCGGGACGTCCGGGCAGGTCTCGCGCGCGGTGGCCGGGATGCCTCCTGTTTTGTCCGAAGGCCACGTGAACACCTTCACTGTTCTGAACCAGAGCACTCGCGAGTTGCGGACTGTCCGCGCCGTATTGCGGGTGATAAGCACCAGCGCTTACTGGTACGTGGACGAGAGCATGGACCTGCCCGTCGGCGAGATGAGGACGGCGGCGGACCTTTTTGAAACGAAGGTGTACCCGGTGCTCAAGGCAGGTTTCGGCGAGGTCCGATCCCCCGGAGTGGACGGGGAACCCCGGATCACCATCCTGCACACGGACCTCGGCCCTGGGATAGCCGGCTACTTCTCCTCGCATGACGGGTATACCACGCCGGTCTACGAGAACAGCAACCAGCGGGAGATGCTCTACGTGGACGCCAGAAAGGTCCGCCCGGGCTCGGCGGACTACCTTGGCCTCATCGCCCACGAGTTCCAGCACGCGGTGCATTCCAACTATGACATGGGGGAGGACTCCTGGGTGAACGAGGGCCTTTCGGAGCTTGCCAAGGCGCTTTCGGGATACCCCCTCACATTCGACTCACAGTTCCTCAAGCGCGCCGACACGCAGCTTGACTTTTGGCCGGACGGGATGGGAGACACCGGGCCAAGCTACGGAGCGTCCAGCCTATTCATGGTGTACCTGCACCAGCATTACGGCCGCGCGGACGGGCTGAGGGCGCTTGTGCAGGACCCCCTGGACGGCGCGAACGGGATCGATAGCTTCCTGGCCGCGACCGGACTGAAGTTTGAGGATGTCTTCAGGGACTGGGTGGTAGCCAACTACCTGGACGCCGATGACGGCAAATATGGCTACGCAGGCCGGGTTGTGAAGACGAGCGACGTGAACTCCGTCGCCACCTTTGGGGAACGCTCAGGCAGCCTGCCGCAGTTCTCGGCCGCATACTACGAGCTCGATGTCCCGAAGGGCGACGTGTCGGTCTCTTTCCAGGGCGGCGAAATGGTCAGGCGGTTTCCGGCGGCCTGCAACAGCGGAGAGCGGTGCTGGTGGGGTAACCGCGGCGACTCGATCGACACCACACTCACACGGGAGATGGACCTCACCGGGGTAACGCAGGCGACGCTGGAGTTCCAGACGTGGTACGACATCGAAGAAGACTGGGACTACGCGTACGTCGCCGTCTCGACGGACGGCGGCTCGAAGTGGACCGTCGTGCCAGGCGAGCGCTCGTCGTTCAAGAACCCCATCGGCAACAGCTTCGGGTCGGGCTTTACCGGCGCATCGGGCGGGTGGGTGAAGGAGCGCGTGGACCTGGCCGCTTACGCCGGGAAGAAGGTGCTCGTGCGCTTCGAATACATAACCGACGACTCGATCTACCGCGAGGGCTTCGCCATCGACGACATCTCCGTCCCCCAGATAGGCTTCTTCGACGATGCGGAGGGCGAGGCGGGGTGGACGGCAAACGGCTTCTTGCGGACGGACAATGTGCTGGAGCAGAAGTACATCGTGCAGATCGTCAAGGAGCTTGCGTCCGGCGGCCACGAGGTGATGCCGGTCCCGCTGGACGCGGCCAACGGGGGGCAGGTGCGGGTGAACGGCCTTGGCGGCCCCGTCACGAAGGCGACGGTTGTCATTTCGCCGGCCACGCGCGGGACGGCGCAGCGCGCCGATTGGAAGCTGAACGTGAGCGTCGCCGAGTGAAGTACTTCGCCTACGGCTCCAACATGCCGCCCGAGGAGATGGCCCGCCTCTGCCCCAGCGCGCAGTTCGTGGCCGTGGCGCGCCTGCCGGGCTACCGGCTGGACTTCACCCGATTCTCCCGGCGCTACCGCGCGGGCGTGGCGGACATCGTGCCGGACGGAGGCTCGCACGTGTGGGGCGTCGTATACGAACTGGACGAGCGCGAGCTTGGTCCGCTGGACGAGAAGGAAGGCGTCGCGATGGGAGCGTACAGGCGTATCGAGGTCCATGTCGAGACGGACGGAACAGCGATACGGGCGATGGCGTACGAAGTGGTGGAGAAATCCGCGCCGGTCCGGCCTGCCGCCTCTTACCTCAAGACTATCCTTACCGGCGCGCGCCACTGGCGTCTGCCGGAGGAGTACGTGCGGCGGGTGGAAGAGTATGGAAAGAGACTTGGACCCGTGTCGCGGTAGACCTCCCAAGCTGTGTTTGCTACACTTCACTCGCTCCAGAAAACGACTATGGTGAACGCATGAAGCTCACAAAAGAAGAAGTAAGGCACATCTCGAAGCTCGCGCGAGTTGGGATGACGGACGACGAGCTGGAGCTCATGAGCGGCCAGCTCTCGAACATCCTCGAGCACTTCGACGTTCTCCAGAAGGCGAACACCGAGGGCGTGGACGCGACCGGCCACTCGGCGGACGTTAATACCGTGATGCGCAGGGACGAGCCTCGGCCTTCGCTATCCCGCGACGAAGTGTTCGCAAACGCCCCGCAGCACGAAGGCGAGTTCGTCAGGATCAAGGCGGTGCTGGAGTAGGGGTCGGCGAAGCAGAAATTACAGCAGGGACCGGAAGATAGCATGGCATCTATCAATGTTGTTGGAATGACGCTGGAGGAGGCGGGAGCGCTCCTCCGGACGAAGCAGGCCACCTCCGTGGAGCTCACGCTCGCGGTGCTGGACCGCATTAACGCCGTGGAGCCGAAGACGCGCGCCTATGTTACCGTCACAGAGGACCTTGCGATGCAGCAGGCGCGGAAGGCGGACGAGCGCATCGCGAAGGGGCAGGCTGGTCCGCTGACCGGCGTGCCGATGCAGCTCAAGGACAACATCAGCACAAAGGGCGTGCGAACAACCTGCTCCTCGAAGATGCTCAGCAACTTCGTGCCGGTCTACGACGCCACCGTGGCGCGGAAGCTCTACGACGCCGGTGCGGTGCTGGTGGGGAAGGGGAACATGGATGAGTTCGCCATGGGCTCCTCCACGGAAAACTCGGCCGTCCAGAAGACGCACAACCCCTGGGCGCTCGACCGCGTCCCCGGCGGGAGCAGCGGCGGCCCGGCCGCAGCCGTCGCCGCGGGTGAGGGCTTTTACTCCCTGGGCTCGGATACCGGCGGCAGCATCCGGCAGCCGGCCGCCCTCTGCGGCATAGTCGGCCTCAAGCCCACCTACGGCCTCGTCAGCCGCTACGGCCTGGTGGCCTTCGCAAGCTCGCTCGACCAGATCGGCCCCATGACGAAGACGGTGAAAGATAATGCGCTGGTCCTGAACGCAATCGCCGGTAACGACCCCAGCGACTCCACGTCCCTCAAGGTCACGCCGCCCGACTATACGAAGGCGCTGACCGGCGACATCAAGGGACTCCGGATAGGCGTGCCGAAGGAGTACTTCGTCGAGGGCATGCAGCCGGGTGTGGAAAAGTGCGTCCGCGACGCCATCAAAATGCTCGAAAAGCTGGGCGCGAAGCTGGGCGAGGCATCCCTCCCCAGCACGCCGTATGCGATGGCGGTGTACTACATCATCGCCCCGTCGGAGGCGTCCGCCAACCTGGCGCGGTACGACGGCGTGAAGTACGGCTACTCGGCGAAGAACGCCTCCACGATGTGGGAGGCGATGGAGCGCACGAAGCAGGAAGGGTTCGGCCCGGAGGTCAAGCGCCGCATCATGATCGGCACCTACGCGCTCTCAGCCGGGTACTACGACGCCTACTACCTGAAGGCGCAAAAGGTGCGCACCCTCATCCGCCGCGAGTTCGAAGAGGTCTTCAAGAAGTTTGACGTGCTGGTGACGCCGACGTCGCCGTCGGTCGCGTTCAAGATGGGCGAGAAGACGGCGGACCCGGTGCAGATGTACTTGAACGACGTGTTCACCATCCCTGCGAACATCGCCGGCATCCCCGGCGTTTCCGTCCAGGCGGGCCTCTCGGACGGCCTACCGGTGGGCGTACAGTTCCTGGCAAGCCACCTGCAGGAGGAGACCCTCCTCAAGGTTGCCCACGCCTACGAGCAGGCGGCTGGCTGGCACAAGCTAAGGGCGAAGGTGTAGGGGGCAGCTGATGGATAGCGCTGAGCGTGATTTTGATCTCGCAATGCGAGAAATCTATGCTGAAGCGAAGCGGCCCCCATGTAACTACAACGCGTCCTATTTTCTGCAGATGCTAAATGAGCATGGAGGACTTGGCACCGCTAGGCGATTGCTTGCTGCGCCGCAGGTGAGCGATGGATTCACACAGCTTTACTTACGAAGTAGACTTGATTTGACCGTCGAGAGGAACGTTCTGCGCCCAAAGTTTAGAGGCTTGTTCACGGCTGTCGAACTTGAGACCGCAACCGCACGGCTAAAGGATTTGGGCTATAAAGTTGACGGAAAGGACGAGTTCGTGAAGCTCTGACTCGAACACCGAACCTGGCAGGTCGGTGTGCCTACCCTACTCCAGCTTCACATCCCCGCTCTTGCCGCCGGTCTTGCTGACCAGGCGCACATTCTCTATCCGCATGCCCTTGTCCGCGCTCTTGCACATGTCGTAGACCGTCAGCGCTGCCACGCTGACCGCCGTCAGCGCCTCCATCTCCACGCCAGTCTTGCCGGTGGTCCTCGCAGTTGCCGTGATATTGACGGCACTACGCGCCTCGTCCAGGTCAATCTCCACGCCAACGAAAGTGAGAGGCAGGGAGTGGCACAGGGGGATGAGCTCCGCCGTGCGCTTCGCGGCCATGATGCCGGCGATGCGCGCCACGCCGAGAACGTCGCCCTTCGCGAAGCCGTTCGCCTTCACGAGCGCCAGCGTCTCCGGCTTCATTGTCACCGACCCCTTCGCGACCGCCGTGCGCTCCGTGTCCGCCTTCGCGCCCACGTCCACCATGCTCGCCTTGCCTGCGGGGTCTATGTGGGTGAGGGCAGGCGATGGGGCAGGGTTGGACGAGTTGGACAGGTTGGACGGGTTGGACCTGTCCGGCGTGTCTGACGGTATCGCAGCCGGAGTGACCGGGTCGGGCAGGGCTGCGGGGGGAATAATGTCTGCGGCCTCCACTGGCGGCGGCTTGGGCTGCCCACCCAGCAGCATCCGGCCCGTCGCCAGGGCGTCAGCCTCCTCGTTGTAGGGGTCGCCGTTGTGGCCACGCACCCACCGCCAGGTGACCTTGCGCTTCTTGACCTCTTCGTCCAGCCGCGCCCAGAGGTCCGCATTGACGTTCCGCTTCCAGGTCTTCGTCATTGAGTTGATGACGTACTGGCTGTCGCTGTGAATGATGACTTCAGCCCCCACGGGTAACAACTCGAGGCCCTTGAGGACCGCGGTGATCTCCATGCGGTTGTTAGTCGTGTGCTCCGCGCGCCCGCTCAGCGTGCGCTTGTGGCCGTTCTCAAGGATGACCACGCCCCACCCTCCGGGCCCCGGATTCCCCTCGCATGAGCCGTCCGTGTAGATCTCAATCATGTGTGTGCCTTCGCGGTAATCTGGCCCTATTCTAACCCAGGGCATCTGTTTCAGGGAAAATCCCTGCGGCTCCACGTGTCAATGCTCAATGACTTTGTCAGTCTTACTGCTCAGTGATTTTGTCAGTACGACTGGTTTTGGTTGAATCAGTCTCGATCTCCAAGGGTGATCTTGAGCCGGCTTTCGATCCTTGGGCGAGGAGA
>VGZY01000112.1 GCA_016872355.1 SAR202 cluster bacterium
GTAGCATGTTGTTTAGAGCTCTGCCTGACATGTTCTTCTACCTGGGGGACCCGAACATACCGTCATCCACCAATGGCCTTGAAGGCTACTTCTCCAGGCTCAAAGCTCGATACCGTCAGCACAGGGGACTGAGCACGAACAATCGCTATCAGTATTTCACTTGGTACTTTTACCTTGTACCACGCTGATCACACATTTTCTGCAAATATGCCCGAAATGACGATGGGGAAGCCTGATGTAGTTTTTGGAACCTGTGGCCGCAGGTAGGCGGCCAGCCCTCCGCCCCCTCCTTACCCCCGCGCCTTCACCAGGTCGCGCGTGAGCTCGGCGTGCGCCATGTGCTCCCCCGCGTGCCTGACAGTGGAAATCAGCACCTCCCGGCCGGGGATGCTTCCGCGCTTGGGGTGCGGGTAGCTCTGGGCGACGGCGTTGGCGGGCAGGCCGGCCATTGCCGTCGTGATCTCGCCCTTCATGTCCGTCCACGCCTTGATCAGCGGCGCGGGCGACTTGCCGAGGGCCAGCCACTCAGCATCGCGCGTCCGGCTGACGTTCTTGCCGCACACGGTGCTCAGGACGTTGTTGTTTACGGCGGACAGCGTGTGCGCAGCCAGGAAGTAGAGCGTGCTGGCGTTGTCCAGCGGCTTCCAGTTCACCTGCTCTTCGGTCAACCCATCGAAGCACGCCATCAGCCTGTCCACGCTGTTGGAAATCCTGCCCCAGATATACTCCAGCTCTTCTTTCTCGTTCATGTAAGTGCCCCCTTCCTGATTGTTCGCCGGTGCGCCGACCCGACATTTTTACTTCGCCGCTTTGGACGCCTTGAGCAGGTCCCGTGTCAACTCCGCATGGCCCACGTGCTCGTGGGCGTGGCGCGCCAGAATCAGCAGCACCTCGATGCCGCTGACGTTGCGGTTGGTGTAGTCGTACTTCTTGTCCAGCGCGCCGGGCGGCAGCTTCGCCATCTCCTCTGAGAGCTGCTTGCGCTGGAGCTGCCACGACATTCGCAGCGGCCCCACGCTCTCGCCGACGGCGGAGAACTCCGCCTCCGCATCGCGCGTCCCGCTCTTGCCGCACAGCTTCGTCGAAATCACAAACGCCGTGTACGCGATGGTGTGCACGCCCAGGACATACAGGCTGTTCGTCTTCTCCGCCGGCGGCCGCCAGTTGATATCGTCCTGCGTCAGGCCGTCCATCGTTGCCAGGATGCGGTCTATCGACGCGGCGATCCGCTCAAGAAATACTTCAGCCAGCTCTTTCTGTTCCATGGTCACCTCATTCACGCCTGCCTCTCATGCTGCTTCCGCTGCGCCTCCACCCACTTCTGCTTCCGGGAATGGCGCGCCTTCTCATCCGGCGGCACGAACTGCTCGTGGAACGCCTTGCGGTAATCCCCGAACGTCCCCGCAAGGATAGCGTTCCGCATCTCTTCCATCAAGTGCAGAATGAACCGCACGTTGTGGATGCTCGCCAGCCTGTACGCCAGCAGCTCCTTCGTCCGAAACAGATGATTCACGTATCCCGCCGTGAATGTCCTGCAGGTGTAGCAGTCGCAACCATCCTCGATCGGCGCGTCCTTCGCGCGGTACTGCGCCGTGTCGATGTTGATGCGGCCCGCGCGGGAGAATAGCGCGCTGTTCCTCGCGATGCGCGTGGGCAGGACGCAGTCGAACATATCGATACCGCGCGCCACGCACTCCACCAGGTCCTCCGGCGAGCCAACTCCCATCAGGTAGCGCGCCCTGTCCGCCGGCAGCAGCGGCGCAGTGGACGACACGATATCGTACATCTCCCGCTTCGACTCTCCCACACTCAACCCCCCGATGGAGTACCCCGGAAAGTCCAGCGAGGTAATCTGCTGGACCGACCGCTCCCTCAGGTCCGGGAACAGCCCTCCCTGGACAATGCCGAAGAGGTGTTGGGTGCCGGAGATGGGCTGTTCTGGCGTTCTCTTTGTCTCCCCCTTGATGGGGGAGATGTCGCCGCTCGGGGCGACAGAGAGGGTGACGGCTATTTGGCTATTTCCCCAGTCCCTAGCCCCCTCCCCATGCGCCGCCCTGCACCGCACTGCCCACCGGTAGGTCTGCTCCACCGCGTACTCCACCCCCGCCCTGTCCGTCTTCGATGGCGCGCAGATGTCTATGGGCATGATGATGTCCGCACCGATGAGCCGCTGGTGGCGCATCACCGCCTCGGGCGTGAACTCGTGGAAGCTCCCGTCTATGTGTGACTTGAACACTATCCCGTCGTCGGTGATCTTGCGGAGGTGCTCCAGGCTGAAGCCCTGGAACCCGCCGCTGTCCGTCAGCGTCGGCCCGTTCCACGCCATGAACTTCGCCAGCCCGCCCATGCGGTCGACCGTCTCCGGCCCCGGCCGCAGGTAGAGGTGGTACGTGTTGGACAGCACGATCTTCGCGTTCATCGCGCGCAGGTCGGCCGGATCCAGCGCCTTCACGGACGCCTGCGTCCCCACCGGCATGAACGCCGGCGTCGGCACATCCCCATGCGCCGTATGCAGCACCCCCGCCCGCGCCGCCCCATCAGTTTTCACTACCGTCAAAATTCCCATTTCTCCACTGCCTGGCCGACTGCTGACTGCCGACTGCTAACTGCCAAGAACCCCGTCCCACACCAGCCGCACCCCAATAACCACAAGAATCACGATGAGCGTCCGCACCAGCCACTTCGCGCTCATTCGGCTCGCAACCCGCGCGCCTAGCTGGCTGCCAACCAGCAGCCCCGGCGCCGTCCACAGGAAGGCAGGGTACCACTCCACGTGGCCTAGCGCCGCATTCACGCCGAACCCGATCGCCGATGTCACCGCCAGCACGAAGACCGAAGTCGCGACCGCCACGACCACCGGGAAGCCCAGCATCGACACCATCAGCGGCGTCCGCATGAACCCGCCGCCCGTGCCGGTGAAAGAGGAGATAAAGCCGACAACGAAGTTGAGCGCCATGCCCAGCTTCTCATTGAAACTGTAGCGGTACTCCTTGCCGTCTTTTGCCACGATGTGCCGCGCGCCGCCGCTGCTGTCGCCCGCCGCAAGCCCCCCGTCCGGCCGCGTCACCTTCCCTCCGCGTTGCTTGAGGACCATCTGCACGCTGATGCCCAGCACCAGGAGCCCGAACGCGACCTTGAACACGCCGCCCGCGACCGCCGCCACTACGAACGGCGCGACGACCGCTCCAAACACGCCCGCGAGCCCGAACAGCACGCCGCTGCGCATGTCCACCAGCCTGAGCTTGTAGTACGCGTAGGTGCCCGCCAGTCCGTTGATCGCCGTGAGCCCGAGCGATGTCCCCGCCGCTGCCGCAGGCTGCATGTGGAAGAAATAGAGGAGTACAGGAACTAGGATTACGCCGCCGCCGATTCCAACCATTACACCCAGCGCGCCTGTGCCCAGGCCCACCAGCAGGTACGCGATAGCTTCTTCCATCCGGCGCGGCGCCCCCTGAGGATTGTTACGGTCTACACAGCGCTTCCAGCGTGGAGCGCACAAGCGCCTCCGGCACGTCGCGCCGGCTCACCGCCCGCCCGATGCCGTCCAGCAGCACCCACCGGATCGCGCCGCCAGCCACCTTTTTGTCCACGGACATAGCAGCCCGCACAGCGTCCACGTCCAGCCCTGGGGCCGATGTCGGCAACCCGTAGGCCTCCAGCACCGCACGCTGGCGGTCCACGTCCTTCTGCGAGAGCATCCCCATCCCCAGGCTCAGCATCGCAGCGCCCATCATGCCCACGCTCACGGCCTCGCCGTGAAGGTACCGCTCGTACCCCGTCACCTGCTCGATCGCGTGGCCCATCGTGTGGCCGTAGTTGAGCAGCATCCGGAGTCCAAGCGTCTCTTTCTCGTCCTGCGATACCACGTTCGCCTTGATCGCCGCGCTCCGCCGGATAACCTCGGACGCCACGGCGCGGTCGAGCGACTGTATCGCGGGCGCTTTCGTCTCGAAGGTCCGCAGCAGCGATTCGTCCATGATGAGCCCGTGCTTGATCGCCTCGGCCCACCCGGCCCTCAGCTCGCGCGCAGGCAGCGTGGAAAGGACCGCCACGTCCGACAGCACCAGCCGTGGCTGCTTGAACGCGCCCACCAGGTTCTTACCGGCAGGCAGGTCGACAGCCGTCTTCCCGCCGACCGCCGCGTCCATCATGGAGAGCAGCGACGTCGGTACCTGGACGAACGACATTCCCCTCAGGTATGTAGCCGCGACGAATCCCGCCAGGTCGCCGACGACTCCTCCGCCGACGGCGACGACCGCATGGCCGCGCTCCGCCTTGCGCTCCGCCAGCCATGTGTAGACGTGCTGTACGGTGTCGAGGTTCTTGTTGCGCTCGCCGGAAGGCATGATGAAGACGTGGCTCGGCACGCCCGCCGCTTCGAGCGACGCCTGCGCCGCGCGGCCGTGGCTGCGCACTCCCTCATCTGTGACGATGAACGCCACGCCGGGCGAAAACACCGACTTCACTCGCTTGCCCAGCTCCGGCAGGATCCCCCATCCCACCCACACCGGGTAGTCGCCCGACGCTGTCCGCACCATCGCCGCCAGGTCGCCGGTCCCCGCAGCGGACTTCGCCTGCGCCTGCTTCGAGAGCAAACCCCAGGCGCGCACCACCTCCTGCGCGACCTCCGACGGCGACATCCTGTCCGTATGCACTGTCCAGTGCGCCCGGGCGTAGCAAACCTGCCGCTGCGCCTTCATCGCCCTTATCTTTGCCAGCGGGTCCGGGCCCTGCAGCAGCGGCCTCACCACCGGCCCGCGCTGCCTTCCGGACGGCATCAGCCGCTTCAGCACCGTCTCCGGCCGCACCTCCAGGCACACAACGATGCCGGACTGCTCCATCACCTCGATGTTGCGCTCGTCCACCACAATCCCGCCGCCGGTAGAGACCACCTGCCGGTCCTTCGCGGCCACAGCCGCCAGCCGCTCCCGCTCGATTTCCCTGAACCGCGGCTCGCCGTCGTCCCTGAAAATCACATCGATCGGCTTCCCGGCGGCCTTCACAATCTCGTCGTCGATATCGACGTAGGTCCACCCCATCTGCCGCGCAACATCGCGGCTGACAGTAGTCTTGCCAGCCCCCGAGAACCCCGTAATGAAGATATTCTCTCTCAACGACCGTTTCGCCCTCAAAAAACTTCGCTGTAATGGTACGTCATAGGGGGGCTGGGGGCTAGGGGCTGGGGGCTGGGGAACTAAAACCTCCTCTCCCCGAGGGAGAGGCCTACGGGGCCTTGACCGTAGAGCCTGCCCTGAGGCTTTGCGAAGGGGTGAGGGCCCCGGCTGTTCCGCCCCTGCCCTTGTTTCTCTCCCTCAGGAGACCTTTGCGTTACCTCGGGAGGAGAGGATTTTGGACGAGCCTCTTCAAATTGATGTCATGTTCGGGCGAATTTTTAGCCCCGGCATCCGCCGTCAGGC
>VGZY01000113.1 GCA_016872355.1 SAR202 cluster bacterium
GGTTGCCTCAACACACGTTATGATCGGTCACGCGCTTCTGCGAGCCGTGCGCGTATTCCTGAAGCGGTATCCACATGCGCACCTGCGGATACGGTCCGGGACGATGCATGAGGTGCTCAATATGGTGTGCGTTGATAATCTCTGGCTCACTCGCTGGCGCGACGCCTCTCGGAATACCTCGCTGCCCAAGCAATCACCTGGGACCGGTTTTGCAGGTGGAGCTTGTCCAGGATGTTCTTCATGTGGTACTTGACGGTGTTCTCAGTAATGAAGAGTCTCTCTGCCACCTGCTTGTTGGTCTGCCCCTGGGCGACGAGCTCCAACACCTCCTGTTCGCGCTGGCTCAGTCCGTCGGGGCCTGCATCCGCGCCGCGCGTCGACTTCGACCTGAACTCCTCCAGGGGCTTGCCCGCGAGGCGAGCGGGGACGACCGCCTCGTTGCGCTGGATGGAGTCCAGAGCGTCGAAGAACTCGCCGGCGTCCAGGTCCTTGAGGAGGTAGCTGTGCGCGCCGCTCTTGACCGCCTCAAAGAGGTCGCGCTCGTCGTCCGAGACGGTAAGCATGACGACCTTGATGTCCGGGTACTGGGCCTTGATGAGGCGCGTGGCCTCCAGGCCGCCCATCTCCGGCATGCGAATGTCCATGAGAATGACGTCCGGGTGCACGGAGCGCAGGGCGGCGAGGGCCTCGCGGCCGTTGCCGGCCTGTGCCACCACTTCGTGCTTCCGGGTCCTGAGCAGGCTTGCGACGCCGTCCCGGACGAGCTGCCGGTCGTCTACCAGCATCACCTTCATTGGCCTGACCTCCCGTCGGTTGCAAGGACTGTGCGCGGCGCCAGCAGGCGCACGGACGTGCCGCCGATGGCCTCCGTTCGCTCCTGCATCGTCTGTATTCCCAGGTGCGGCCAATCGCCGCGCTGTATCGACTGCGGGTTGAACCCCTTGCCGTTGTCGGCGACGGTGACGAGAAGGTCGTCTATGTTGCTCGCCTGGAAGGTAATGGTGACCTGGGTGGCGGCGGAGTGCTTGCGCACGTTCGTGAGCGCCTCCTGGGCGATGCGGAGAATCTGCACCTCTTGCAGCGGCGTGAGCCGCAGATCGCCGGGGTCCACCTGCCATTCCACCGTCACGGGCTTGCCGAGCTGGTTGCGGTACTCCTCCACATACTCCTCGAGCACGTCCTTTAGCGTTTGCCCGGGGCCGATCTGCGCCCTGAGGGCCAGGATGCCTTCGCGCACGTCGCGGTAGGCGGACTTTGCCGCGTCCACGAGCTCTTTGACCTGCTTCTCAGCCTCCCTGGGGTTATCGCTCCGCAGGTACTCGGAGACCGCCTGCGCCTTGGTGTTCACGTAGCTCAGCACCTGCGCGAGGCCGTCGTGCATCTCGCGTGAGATGCGCATGCGCTCCGTCTCCACGGCCATCGTCTGGATGCGCTCGTACAGCCGCGCGTTGTGGATGGCGACTGCGGCGGTGTTGGCGAAGAGCTGCACGATCTCCTCGTCCTCAGCGCTGAATACGCCGGCTTCCAGCTTGTCGGTCAGGTACAGGCTGCCAACCGTCTGCCCCCTTTACCGGATCGGCACACCAAGGAAGCTCGTCATCGGCGGGTGGTTCGGCGGGAAGCCGACCGACGCCGGGTGGTCCTGCATCCTGTCCAGGCGCAGCGGCCTGGTCTCGTGCGCGATCTGTCCCAGCAGTCCCCTTCCCACCGTGGGCGGCCCCAGGATCTCGCGTGTCTTCTGGTCGATGCCGGAGGTGAGGAACGCCGTGATCCCGTCTTCGTCGTCGAAGACGCTCAGCGCGGCGTATCGGGACTGCACTACCTCGCGGCTCAGGTCGACGACGCGCTGGAGCACGGAAGACACCAGGCGCTCCTCCGCCAGTGCGATATTCGCCTCGTTGAGCGCGCGAAGCTGGCTGTTTTGCCGCGCGGACACCTGGGAGAGCGTCTGCATCTCGGCCTGCATGCGCGAAATGGTGCGGAAGACCATGTGCGCGAAGACCCCTATCACCGCGCCCAGGGAGAGGTTCAGCACAATGAAGCCCGGGCCGGAGTGCAGGAGCCGGTGACCGGTCGGGCTGACGAGCACCAGGTGGTAGATCACGAGGAAGCCCCACGGCACAAGAGCGGCCAGCCACTCAAGCTGCCGCATCGTAAGCCTGCCGGCGAGCAACCGGCGCGGGCCTGATGTGCCTTTGGGGTTCATGCGGAAACGTCCTTGAAGGGAATCCGGTGAAAGGCCTGCCGCCCAACCCGGCGTGCACGCCCATTATATGGCGGCCACGAGCGGTGGACGAGTCAATTCTCTTCAGACCGACGTCGCAAACCGCATCCGTCTGGGCGAGGACCTCATTATTCCAGAACCTGATGACCTTGTACCCCTGCGCTTCCAACCACGCTGTCCGTTCAGCGTCATATCCCGCGGCATCCATGTGCTGGCTGCCGTCGACTTCGACAATTAGCCTTTTCTCGAAGCATAAGCAGTCGACGATGAACGGACCAAGCGGCTGCTGTCGGGAAACCTGTACCCGCCGACAGAGTGCCGTCTTAACCTGGTCCAGAGCTTTCGCTCGGCGTCCGTCGGAGCAGTGCGGAGTTCGCGTGCTCTGTCTCTCGTGTCGGGGGAGCCGGACCACTGGTTGTAGAGGTATGGACGCTTTGGGGGATGGTCCGGGAAGTCATCTGACATGTGGTGTCGCTCCTGGAGAAGGGGCCTCAAGACCCCCTCTGTGGTCTCCCCCGTGGGGGGAGACGAGAACCCTCCCTCCCTTCCGCCACCCTGGCAGATCACAACCTTGGCAGGACGAACTCCTCTATGGCCACCGCCAGGCCGTCTTCCTCCACCGGCGGCGCGACGTAGTCCGCGAGCGCCTTCACCTCCGCGGGCGCGCCGCCCATGACGATGCGCAGGTCCGCCGCGCGGAGCATCTGGATGTCGTTGTAGCTATCGCCGGCGGCAATCAAACCTATTCCACTTTCTCCTCTCCCGGCCCCGCGGGAGAGGATGTCCGGCTCTGCGGACAGGCGAGGGCCACCGCTTGGCTTCAACAGATCTGCTCTCTCCCTTGACGGGAGAGATGTCGCCGCTCTGGGCGACAGTGAGGGTGACGGCGGGGCGCCTCCGTTCCCGTACCCCATCATCTCCCTCAACACATCTGCCGACGCGCCTTTGGTGATGCCGATGCGGGTGAAGTCCACGGCCCAGAGGTCGTTGTACGGCAGGTAGACTTTGACCATATGCAGGCCCTGTGTACCACTGAACGCCTGCAGCACGCCGTCCGCCGCTGCCTCGCTGATGTCCAGAGCGGACACGCGGGTAAGCTCCCACCGCACCACCTCGCCGATGCTCTTGATCGTCCCGAAGGGAGAAGTGGCCATGAACGGCACGCGCATCTCCGTCAGCCGCGCGACGATCTCCTCCGAGTGCTCGGGCGAGAGGCCCGCCGACCACACGTGCCTGCCGGTCTCCGGGTCCACGATCGTTGCGCCGTTGTCGGAGACCTGCGGCGTCTTCAGTCCGAGCTCGCGCGCGAACTTCAGCACCTCGTCGGTCTCCCGCCCCGTTGCGATGGAGACGTGCAGCAGCTCCGCCGCCCTCGTGACTGCGCGGTGGACGCGCGGAGATATCTTGTTATCTCTTCCGATGATGGTGCCGTCCAGGTCCAGCATCATCAGCCTGTAGTTGGTCATAAACACCTCAGCGGACATTGTACCGGATTAGCAGCGCCTGCCTGACAGAAGTGGCTCCAGGGGAGCCTGCCGGCGTTGGGCCGCAGGCCCACGGCGTCGGCAGTCGGAGGGCAAAGCCCTGTGCTTGCGGTCTGGGGCGAAGCCCCAGCGAGCTATTCCCCCTCTCTCCGTGCACGGAGAGAGGGGGCCAGGGGGAGAGAGGTCGGGGTGGTGTCCGGCCCTGAGGATTTGCCCATTTCTCGCGTGGCGCCTGACCTGCGCGTCCGCGCACGGCGCGGCGAAATTCGTCGCAGGACATTCCGGCGCATCGGCCGGTGGAGTATAATTGCTGCCGGACGAAACCTTTACCTCGTCCTCTTCTCCCCGAGGGAGAAGATGTCGCGCTCCGGCGACAGATGAGGGCCTTAACGGAGTGCACTGGAGGACCACATGGCGGACTACATCTCATACTGCAACGGCGAGTGGATGCCGTACAGCAAGATCAAGATCGAGCCCGGGGACCGCGGCTTCACCATCGGCGACGTCGTCTACGACGTCGAGCGCACCTTCAACGGGAAGGGCTTCAAGCTGGAGGAGCACATCGACCGGCTCTACCGTTCGCTCAAGTTCGCGAGGATAGACGCAGGCGTCTCCCGCGATGAGATGCTCCGCATCACCCAGGATGTCATCAAGAAAAACGAGCACCTGCGCAAGGACGTGGGCGACTTCGCCATCATGCAGTTCGTCACGCGTGGCCCCGGCTACTTCGCCTGGAAGTCCGGCCCCGCGACCGTCTGCGTCAAGATCAGCCCAGTGGACTTCAAGCTCTTCGCCCCGGGCTACACCACCGGCATGAAGGGCGCATTCGCCCGGACGCGCGCGCTGCCCTCCGATGTGCTGGACTCCAAGGTCAAGCACTTCAGCCGCATGCACTTCGCGATGGCCGAGCTGGAGGCGAACGACACCGACCCCGGCGCGTGGCCGCTGATCCTGGACACGGACGGCAACCTCACCGAGGGATCTCGCTACAACGTCTTCATCGTCACTGACGGCGTTATCCGCACCGGCGGGGACAAGAACCTCCTGCAGGGCGTATCGCGCGGCACCGTCTTCGAGCTGGCCCGGCAGCTTAACATCCCGGCGGTCTCCGAGGACCTGCAGCCGTACGACGTGTACACGGCCGATGAGGTCTTCTTCGCCAGCACCAGCTACTGCGTCCTGCCGGTGACATCGGTGGACCGCAGGCCCGTCGGTACGGGCAAGCCCGGCAAGATCGTAAACCAGCTCCTCGCCGCCTGGAGCGAGAAGGTCGGCGTGGACATCGTAGGCCAGGCCCAGGACTGGGCGAAGAAGTAAGGGGCTGCACAGCCGGGGTACGGGGTACGGCCCCGATTCGAGGACTTCCCGATTCCCAGGGGTCATACGGGATCTGCGACATCGGGGGTTCAAAGCAAGGTACGGGAACAGCCGAACAGCCGACACCCTCATCCGCCGCGGCGGACCAAAGCGCCGAAGACCTCTCCAGTCAAAGGAGAGGTAAGAATGGGGCAGAACAGCCGTTAGCCCTCACCCTTTGGGTCAAAGCACCCAAAGGCCTCTCCCTCGGGAGACCTTTGCGTTACCTCGGGAGGAGAGGGTTTTGGACGAGCCTCTTCAAATTGATGTCATGTTCGGGCGAATTTTTAGCCCCGGCATCCGCCGTCAGGCATGTTTCGAAG
>VGZY01000114.1 GCA_016872355.1 SAR202 cluster bacterium
CGCCCCTCCAGAACAAGGTTCAGTATCTGTGCTCTCTTCGCTTCTCGCTCGGTCAAATGTAGTCCTCTCATGGACTGACATATTCACTGAGCAGTTACCTACTGACAATATCACTGAGCAAAGACAAATTGCTTTCCTGGACTTGATACTTCCCCGGGGATTGACGTAAGCTGTCGAATCGTTTAATGTTTCGCGCTGCTGCAAAATCGAGAGCCGTTGTGTATCAGCGACGGCGATTAACCCGGAGGTAATATGCCGAAGTTTGAGGTGGTTTCCCTGCACGAAGCAGAGTCCAGGACCAGTACCGGCAAGCGCGCCGAGACGGCGCGTCAGTACCTTGGCTACGTGAACGGGCTGCGGGACGGCATAGCGGGCCGGCTGCGGCCGGACTCGAACGAGACGTTCGTCGCAGTCCGCCGCCGGCTGGGAGCGGCCGCGAAGGCGTCCGGGCGGGAGATTGTAATCAGGCGGAACGGTAACGACGTGTACTTCTGGTCGCGGGCATCGGAAACGGCGCCGAAGCGCGGCCGCGGGCGGCCCCGCAAGACGGTAGCCTAGTCGGCGCCTTCGCCGGCCAGCCTTCGCCTGCCGCCGCCACCCATTCCCCCCATCCCCTCGCCACGCATCCCGCGGCCGCCTTCGCGCCCCTCGCGCTGCGGCCGCGGCTTTTCGTCCCCGCCCACCGCGCTGAAAGAGCTGAGTTTCGCATAGAGGCCGTTCAGGGCCATTAGCTCCGCGTGCCTGCCCTTTTCTACTATGCGCCCCTTGTCAATCACCACGATGATATCCGCGTTGCGGATCGTCGAGAGGCGGTGAGCGATCACGACCGCCGTGCGCCCCTTGAGCAGCTCACCCAGCGCCTGCTGGATGACGAGCTCCGACTGGGTGTCGATGTTTGCGGTGGCCTCGTCCAGGATGAGTATTTGCGGCTCCGCAACGATCGCGCGGGCGAAGCTGATGAGCTGGCGCTGGCCGATACTAAGGTTGCTGCCGCGCTCCTGGAGAACGGTGTCGTAGCCCTTCTCCAGGCGGGTCACGAAGTCGTGCGCGCCGACGGCGGTTGCCGCCTTCACAATCTGCTCGTCCGTGATCCACTCCCGGTTATAACGAATGTTGTCCTTGATGGATGCGCCGGAGAAGAGGTACGGCTCCTGCGGGACGATGCTCATCTGGCGGGACAGCGACTTCTGGGTAACGTCGCGCAGGTCGTGGCCATCGATAGTGATCTTGCCCTCTGTGACATCGTAGAGTCGCAGGAGGAGCGAGACCATCGTCGTCTTGCCCGCGCCGGTTGGGCCGACGAAAGCGACCGTCTGGCCGGGCTGGACCTCCAGGTTGATCTCCTGGAGCACTGGCGTGTCCTTGGAGTAGTGAAAGCCCACGCCCTCGTACCGGATATGTCCCTTCACGGGCGGCAGCTCCACTGCCCCGGGCTTGTCCTCAACGTCGGGCGTGATGTCCAGTATCTCGAAGATTCGCTGGCCGGAGACCATGGCCCGCTGGAGGCCGCTGTACTCCTGGGTGAGGTTGCGGACCGGCTCAAAGAAGCGCTGGATGTAAAGCGCGAAGGCTACGAGGACGCCAACTTCCAGGTTGCCCTCCAGCACCATGATGCCGCCGAACAGGACGACGAGCGCCATGCCGAGGGATGTGAGGAGCTCCACGGTGGGGAAAAGGATGGCGGAGACGCGACTCGCCTCCAGGTTGGCGTCCAGGTTCTCGGTGTTGGACTTGCCGAAGCGCTTGATGTTCGCCTCTTCGCGGTTGAGGCTCTGGACGACCCGGACGCCGGATATGTTCTCTTGCAGGCCGGAGTTAACGTCGGCGATGGCCTTGCGCGCCCGCTGGAAAGAGCGGAGGGCAAAGCGCTGCCAGACGATGAGCACGATGAACAGAAGAGGGATGACGGTGAAGGTGATAAGCGCGAGCTCCCACTGCATCACGAGCATGACGACGACGATGCCGACGAGGCTGATGACCTGCGCCAGGCTGTTCACGACTATATTCAGCACCTCCTGGAGCTGCTGTACGTCGTTCTGGACGCGGGACATCACGCGGCCGACTTCGTTGCGGTCGAAGAACGACATCGAGAGGCGCTGGATGTGGCTGAAAAGCTGGACGCGGATCGTGTACAGCATGCGCTGGCCGATGTAGGACAGGAGGCGCTGGTGGGCGTAGCTCATGGCGAACTGGAGCGCGGCGACGCCGATAAAGATCGCGACGATCATGTTGAGGCCGCTGAGGTCGCGGGTGCGGATGTAGTCGTCGATGACGAGCTTTGTCAGCCACGGGAGTGCGACAACGGTGGCGGTGTAGACCATCATTGCCAGGAAGGTGATGACGACCAGCTTCATGTGGGGGCGCATGTAGCGCATCAGGCGGGTCACGACCTTGTGGTCATACGCTTTGCCGCCCTCGTCCTGGTCCAGGCCCAGGTGGCCGAAACGGCCGCCGCCCATACTCCCGCCGCCACCGCCCATTCGCCCGCCACCCATCATGCCGCCGCCGCCGAAGCCTCCTCCGAACCCGCCTCCGTACATATTTTGAAACTCCTTAGCTGTTCTCTGCCTGGGCGGCTTTGGCCATGATGGCGTCCGACGTGAGGTCTTCCTGCGGTCGGAACTGAAGGTCGTAGATCTTCTTGTAAAAGCCGTCCTTCGCGATCAGCTCTTCGTGAGAGCCGCGCTCCACCACCTCGCCTCGCTCCAGCACGAGAATGAGGCTGGCCCGGCGGACTGTGGAGAGCCTGTGCGCGATGACGATGGTTGTCCTGTCTTTTGTCACCTCGGCCAGAGCCTGCTGAATCTGGAACTCGGTCCCCATGTCTACGCTGGAGGTGGAATCGTCCAGGATCAGGATGGGCGGGTCCAGAAGCAGCGTGCGCGCAATGGCGAGGCGCTGGCGCTGGCCGCCGGAGAGGGTGAGGCCACGCTCACCGACGCTGGTGTCATATCCGCGCGGGAGCTTTTCTATGTGGTCGTGTATCTGCGCAACACGCGCCGCCCACTCCACCTCTTCGGCGGTGACCTCGTCGCGGCCGTAAGCTATGTTGTGACGGATGGAGCCTGCGAAGAGGAAAACATCCTGCATCACAATCCCCACGTTCTGGCGAAGGGACTTAAGTGTGACATCGCGGATGTCTGTGTCGTCGATGGTGATGCGGCCGGCGGTGACCTCGTAGAAACGCGGCAGGAGGTGCACGACGCTGCTCTTGCCGGAGCCGGGGCCGCCGAGAATAGCGACCATTTGGCCCGGCTGCGCCTCGAATTCGATGTTCCGTACGGCAGGCACAGAGTCATCAGTGTAGCTGAGGGATACACCCTCGTAACGAACGTGGCCCCTGGCCCGCGGCAACACTTTGGCGCCGTGCTTTTCTTTCACCGGCGACTCGGCGTCCAGGACCTCAAAGAGGCGCTGCCCTGCCGCCGTGGCCCTGGTGAAGCCGTCTATCATGCGCGCGATGCGCCGGATGGGTGCGATGACCACTCCGATGTACAGGATGAACGTGGTCAGCTCGCCCGGGGTGAGCCGGCCGGCGACGACCTCGTTACCCCCGACCCACAAGGTGATGCCCGTCAGCGCGGTGAAGATGAATGCCATCTGTGACATCCGGAACGCGCCGAACGCCCCGGCGCGGTAGCGGAGCTCCGCGAGCTTCTCCACCTTTTTCGCGAACTTGGCCTCTTCATAGTCGGCAGCGCCGAAGGTCTTGACCACCTTCATGCCGCTCAGGTTCTCCTGCAGCACGGCGGTCATCTGGCCTGTCTCGGCCTGCACCTGCCGGTAGAGGGTGTGAAGCTTGGTGCGCATGTTCAGCGCGAGCCAGATAACGATGGGGACGGTAGCGAGGGTGACAAGGCCCAGGCGCACGTTGGTCGTGAGCATGATGCCGGAGACGCTTGAGATCATGATGATGATCGAGACGATGCTTATCAGGCTCTCCCCCATGAAGTTGCGGACAGCATCCACATCAGCCGTCGCGCGGGACATGAGGTTGCCGGTCTGCTGCTTGTCGTAGAAGCCGAAGCTAAGGGTCTGGAGCTTGCGAAAGTAGTCGTTGCGCAGGTCGAATGCCGCGCGGAGGGAGACGGACTGGGCGAGGAATGACTGGGGGTAACCGAACGCGCCGCGCACTGCGCTGGCGAGAATGATGACTGCCGCATAGGTGAGAAGACTGGTGCGCGTGGCGTCTTGCAGAGCCGCGTCAATTGCGCCGCCGGTGAGGCGGGGGACGACAACCCCTGCGAGCGTCGCCCCCGCCATCGCTGCATATGCCCCGGCAAGGTGCCACTTCTGCCGCCAGCCGTAGCCGATCAGGCGAAGTATGATTCTCATGGGAGGTCACAGGGAGTGCATGGATTCGCCGTCGCGCGATCCTCCGGGGACCGGAATGCAGAAGACAACTCAGGCGCAACCCGGCCCAACGACCCATCAATTCAATATTACTGGTGACTAGGAACCAGCGGCCTCAACTGCGATGCGCTCTCTGATCCCCTGGTCATCCAGGATAATCGGCTGCTGCTCGGGCTGGTCTTCCACAGGCTGCTGCGCCTGGTCTTGCCGCCTCATCCGTGCAATCGCTCGCACTAGGACTTCCATAGCGGGCGCAACGATTTCGAGCTCGTCCACTGTCAGTCCGTTGGCGATCGCCTCGGACCGCATGTGGTCCATGCGGTTGAACTGCTCAACCATGTCGCGGCCGGATGTAGTCAACTGGCATGCTACTACACGGCGGTCATTGGGGTCTTCTACTCGCTCTACAAAGCTCTTGCTGACCAGGCGGTCTATCATGCTGGTGGCGGATGGCATGCCGCGGTCAAGATAGGTGGAGATTTCGCTCATGCGCTTTGACCCCTGGCTCAGGAACATCAGGGTCCGAAGCTGCGGCATGGTGAGCTGAAGATCGGTCCACGTGCGGGGAGACTTGGAGCGCCGGATGGCAGTCCACTGGTCCATACTCCCCACGAACTGCCCAATCAGTTTTTGTCGTCGCTCGTGAGTGTTTTCCATTTACTTCTCGCAATGTGAAATATGTTAGCACAGCGAATCCAACGCAGTCAACGTAAGGGACCCGTTAAGCCCGGTGGTATTAAAACGCGCCGGTAATCACACTCCTTTCTTTCGTTGACAAACGTTACGCCGTGCAGGCTGCGAGATTTTTGAGCAGAGAACACCACACGGGGAACTTACACGCATAGTATGTTAATATTTCGCATTTGTCAAACTGCTGGCGGAGCGCGTGCATTGGTGCAGTGATAGTGTCAGGGGTTAAGGGAGCAGTGAAAATGTCAGTCTATGAAAGAACTGACAATGAGCGAGAGAGAGGCTAAACGAACGGTAGTGTTGAACGCTGTCCTTGAGAAGCG
>VGZY01000115.1 GCA_016872355.1 SAR202 cluster bacterium
GGCCTTGCCGATCAGGGCGGGGCCTTCCCGGTAGTTCTCTGCAGTATCAAGGAAGGTAATCCCGGAGTCGATGGCCGCCTGGATTGTGGCGATAGCCTGCTCTTCCGGGATTGGGCTGAAGCCGCCGCCCAGGCCCCACGTGCCCAGGCAGATGACGGGGACCTGGGGGCCGTTCTTGCCTAGCTGTCTTGTCTGCATGGACGCCTCCCAGGTTGTGTGGATGCTAAATTAGACGAACCGGCTGCCGATTTCAAGCCGGGCGTTGCCGCCGACCGGTCACCGGGAGATAAAAACGGCGCTCCGGAGGCCCTCCTTGCCGTACCCGATCATTCGCGCAAATTCCGCCTTTGGAATCCGCAGCCCCTCCGGAGAGCGGCCCAACTTATCGTGCGGGACCCGGTAAGGGTCGTTCACGAAGAGCCCATCTCCATCGTAACCGGTCACCACCACCCAGTGGGGCGCTTTGAAGCCGTGCATTCTGTGGAGGCTTATCAGGACGATGGGCACCTCGCCGGCGGCCAGTCCGTCAGAAATATCGTCCAGTGTCACGGGCCGGTAGTCTATCCCGGCGCCGCGTTCGTGAGCTTCCCGAAGCAGGTTCGAATGGACCAGCTCAATCACTTCCTTTTTGAAGTGTGCGCGGACGGAGTTAAGGAAGGGCGGCTTCCGGGAGGATACGATGACCCTGGCGTGAAAGCCGCGTCGCAGGCCGGCGACGGCAACCCCGAATGCCTCGCAACCCCCGAGGCCGGATGTCATAAATGCGAGGGTGGCCTCTTTCCATATCTGCGTTTCGAGAGACCTTTCGAACCGGACAGACGGATCGAAGAGCTTCATCGCCATCATGAGGCATGCCGGGGCGCACGTGAAATCGAATGTCTGTGAGTAGTAGGGGACATCGAGCTTCATCGCGGCGGCGGTCAAGTCCAGGCGCTTTTCCATTACCAGGGCGTCGGCGCCGTCCTCGTAATAGCCCGGCGACGTGCCGACGTGGGCGTACCCGTTTCGCTCGTAGAAGGCGATTGCCGTGGGGTTGTCCGGGCGGACCTCCAGGCGCATAACCGTGAGCGCCTTCGAGGAACCTTCCAGCTCGCACCGCTGGAGCAGGAGCTTGCCGAGGCCCTTGCCCTGTAGGGCTGGGGTGACGACGATCGAATACAGGTAGGCGGTGCGGCCGCCCTTGCGCCAGGTGATACACGCGTATCCGGCGACCGCACCTTCTGGGTCGACGACGAATACGGCGGAGTTCGGACCCTTGATGAGGCCGCGCAGCAGCGACCGGCTGAAACGGTCCGTGGCGAAGCCAGCCTCCTCGAGTCCCACAAGCGAGTCAAGGTCGGCGATAGTCGCGAGGCGGACGTTGCCGCTCTCCGGCACCGCTAGCCCCACTTTCCGGCGAGGTAGCTGACAAGCCTGTCGTACATGTGCGGGGCCTCTGCGTCCTCATCGCCTGCGGCGATCGTGGGGTTGTCGTTCACCTCGATAACAACGTAATCGTCGCCGACCTGCTTGATGTCGACTCCGTACAGGCCTTTGCCGATGGACGCCGAGGCCTTCAGGGCGGTGTCGAGGAGTTTAGGGCTTACCTTGTCTATTTTGAATGACTGCATCCTCGCGAAGATCTGGTGGCCGTCCGGGGTGTGAGTGAGCACCTTCCAGCGGTTCTTGGGAATAAGGTACTGGCAGACATATAGCACCTCGCCCCCGAGGACCCCCACCCTCCAGTCGAACTTCGAGGAGACGAAGCGCTGGGCAACGATTCTGTCCGCGCGGCGGAAGAACTTCTTGCCGACCGCGAGCACCTCCTTTGGGGTGGCTGCCTTCTCCACATACATGGAGAAGCTGGAGTCGGGCGCCTTCAACACCACCGGGCTTCCCAGCACATCCAGAAGCTCCTCAGCGCTCGCCGGGGTCAGCTCGCCGTCCAGGAGGAACCGCGTCTCAGGCATCGGCACCTTTCGCTTGATGAGGTGCCTGTACATTTTGATCTTGTCGCAGCAAATGATGATGGAGTCCGGATCGTCAATCACGCGGAGGCCATGCATCTGGGCTGTGCGGGCGGCGACGTACGTGGCATTCAGCGGGTCGGTCTGTGTGCGTATGTACAGCGCGTCGTACTGCGGGATCTTGTATATGTCCGGCCGGAATAGAACGTCGACGCGGTGGCCCATGCGCTGGGCCGCGTAGCCAAGGCGCATGATCGCGCCCATCTCCTCCGTGCGGCTGATCGTGTAGCGCTCTACGAATACCCCTATGTCCGCCATGTTACCGCCTTCTCAACAACGGCTAGCTCAGCCGCGCTCAGAGATGCGTAGGGCAGGGGCCTCATGGCGCTGACCATGGCGGTGCCGTCGGACTCAGTGATGATCCGAATCGTCGCGATAGGTATGCGGAATACCTTCCAGATCGTCTCCGCCAGCGGTCGGTACTTCGGGGTGCTGCACTTGCCCAGGACCATGCGGAACTGGCCCACGCGAGATGTCTCGGTCAGGACCTGGCAGCAGATCGCGTACGTGTGGTTGCGGGTCATGGACATGCAAATCGCGTCCCGCTGCTGCGGCTTTCTGACGATACTCTGGGTGGACATGTAGGGGTTGACTGTGTCCACAAGCGCGGGGGGCTCAAAGTAATCGTTGGTGATGAAGAAGGTTGGAACGGGTAGTCCCGCGAGCTTTGCCTTTTCCAGGAAAAGCGGGACCACGTACGCGTCGAGGGTATCCTTGCAAGCCGGGTAGACCTTCTTGCCGGCGTTCTCAAGGTCCTGGGAATCGTAATAGGGCGATGTTAGATAGTCGTATTCGCCTGCCAGGTTAACGTATGCCGATTCGCTTTCCAGATAGGCGATGCGACGCTGCTGCCTCTGGGCCGTTGGTGTCTGCGGAAGGGTCCGTGGACTCATAAGATTACGGGCGGTGTGCCGGAAAGTCCTTTCTGCCGGATCGGCGCCAGTCCATCAAAAGTGCCACAGAATTCTACCACTGAATCGGCGCCAAGGATAAGGGTTGTGACCTGGGCGGAGGTTGACAATTCATGGCTCAAGCAATACAGTGTTGTTGCAACTGGTTGCAGGAGCGGACGATGAGTTGTGAAAATGAGACGCGACATGCCCTGAGGGAGTCCGGTCACAGGCTTACTCCGCAACGCCTGTTGATCCTCTCCGCCCTACGGCATACCGGTGGGCACTTGACCGCGGCCCAGATCTACGACAACGTCCGGGAAACGTACGCGCTCATCGACGTGTCCACCGTTTACCGCACTCTCAGCGCGCTGAAGGACCTGCGGCTGGTGTCTGAGACGAATATGACGGGAGGGGAAGCGGTCTACGAGTGGCTGGACCACACACGGCACCATCACCTGGTGTGCAGGGAGTGCAGAGGCCTGACTTTGCTGGACCATGAGATGATGGAGGGGCTGAGGGAGAGGATTATGGCTGACCATTCGTTCAGTGCAGACATCGACCACTTCGCCATCGTCGGCCTCTGCAAAGGGTGCCGGGAGAAGAAGACACAGGAGTGAGAAAAGGATTCGCATATGGACATGAGCTCCGGAGCCTTCGCTGCCCTCGCGCTGGGTCTTCTTCTCGGGCTGAAGCACGCTACCGACGCCGACCACGTGGTGGCCGTCTCAACGATCGTGAGCCAGACTCGAAACGCGTGGAAGAGCATCTGGATCGGGGGGTCATGGGGGCTCGGGCACACTGCGCCGCTGATCGTCCTGGGCGTGATCATTCTCCTGCTGAAAGAGTCCGTCCTGGACCGGTACGAAGCTGTTGCGCCGGTCTTTGAATTTGGTGTTGGAATCATGCTGGTGCTGCTCGGTATCCAGGTGTTCCTGAACCTGAGGAAGGGCAGGCTGCACATGCATGAGCACGAGCACGACGAATCGCACCACGTCCACGTGCACTCCACCCACGGTGAGGCCGCGCCGCCGCATGTAGAAGAGCGCCACGGCATATTCCAGCTCACGGGCCGTCCCACCTTCCGGATGAAGTCGTTCGTCGTGGGGATAGTGCACGGGCTGGCGGGGAGCGCGGCGGTAATGCTGGCGCTGCTGCCGGAGGTGTCGTCGTTCGCGGTAGGGGTAGGATACCTGGTGCTGTTCGGGGTGGGCACGGTGCTATCGATGTCCATCATTACCATCGTCCTGGCCGTGCCGTTCGCGTTGACAGGCGCGTTCAACAAGGTAAACAGGGCCATATCAGGAGTGTCCGCAGCGGCCAGCGTTGCCTTCGGCATAGCCCTGATGCTCGAGATTTCCACCGGCGCGACAATCATCCCGTTCTAGTCGGCTATCCTGGATGAGACAGAGAGGCCCCGGTGCATAATGACCGGGGCCTCTTGTGTTTCTTCCTGTGTGCGGGCTTTCTACGCCGTCTCGGGCTCGATCAGCCCGTAGCCGCCGTCGGTGCGGCGATAGACGACGCTGTACTTCTTGGTATCCACGTTGTTGAACAGGTAGAAGGCGTGGTTGACGAGCTCCATTTCCAGGATGGCGTCCTCCACGCTCATAGGGCGCATTGCGAACCGCTTCGTCCGAACGACCCGGGGCTCCTCGTGGGACTCCGCGCCGTTGGTGGAGACGGGCTCTGCGCCGGGCGCGGTCCTGATGGAAGACACGTCGCCGTTTCGGGTTGAGCGCTTCCCCTGCTCCGAGCGGTAGACCTTGCCCTTGAAGCGCTCTATCTGGCGGTCCATTAGGTCGGTAACGGCGTCCATCGCCGCGTTAACGTTGCTGGAGCGTGCCTGGGCGCGCATCATGTAGCCCTTGACGACGAACGAGAGCTGGACTTCAATGCGGTCCGCCTCGGCGCGGGTCATCGTGCGGGATACCTCCAGCTGCGCGGAACCCTCCGGCTTGAGGTGCCTGTCGAGTCGCTCAAACTTCTTCTGGATGTAGTCCTGCGTCTGGGGAGTGAGTTCTATGTTGCGGGTCTTTATCTTCAATTCCATACGCTGCCTCCACACCGACAAGTTAGGTGGCACTAACTAGCGTAACCCGTGGGGTGGTGACCGGTAAAGAGTGGCTACATAATGCTGCATTGGTGCAGTGATAGTGTCAGGGGTTAAGGGAGCAGTGAAAATGTCAGTCTATGAAAGAACTGACAATGAGCGAGAGAGAGGCTAAACGAACGGTAGTGTTGAACGCTGTCCTTGAGAAGCGATTGACAAAGGCTCAAGCTGCCACGGCATTGGGGGTATCGGAGCGCCAGGTATGGAGGCTTCTGGCGACCTACCGGAAGGATGGAGCGGCAGGGCTGGTCCATGGCAATCGAGGAC
>VGZY01000116.1 GCA_016872355.1 SAR202 cluster bacterium
ACGCCCCTCCAGAACAAGGTTCAGTATCTGTGCTCTCTTCGCTTCTCGCTCGGTCAAATGTAGTCCTCTCATGGACTGACATATTCACTGAGCAGTTACCTACTGACAATATCACTGAGCAAAGACACAATGTGCTACTCCAATTGACGATGGTTGCACCTGATGCTACACTCGCTTCCAATGTCTGTGAAAATCGTCACAGTCTACCCTAGCCGCTGAGACCGGCGGCCCAAATTTCCCTGGAGGACGTAATGTCAAAGCGGCTGATGTTGGTATTTGTTGTAGGGGTCATGGCAGCATTTGGCCTCGCGTGCGGCTTTGCCAAGCCCGAGCCCACGTTCCCCCCTGCCACGGTGGTGCCCACCACCCCGCCGAACGCGAAGGTGACGAACCTGGAGATCAGGAACTTCACCCACCAGTCGGCTGAGGTCGAGGTAGGCGACCTGATTATCTGGACGAATTTTGACCAGCCGCTCCATACCGTCAACCACATTCCCGACCAGGCCGCGGACCCGGTGGAATTCAACAGCGGGAACATCCCCCCGCGTGAGGGTTTCCGCCACCTGTTCATGACGCCGGGCGTGTACAACTACCAGTGCATTATCCACCCGATCAGCATGAAGGGCACGATCACGGTCAAGCCCAAGGCTGCGGCGGCCGCGACCAACTAGGTTAGCGGCAGGAAACGATTGTTGCGGAGTGCGGCCGGGAACCCGGCCGCACTCTTTTTTTGCCCGGCTATTTCAGCGTTGAAAGCAGGGCCCCCATGGCCGCCTCGTCGTAGGCGCTCTTCTCACCGCGCAGCTTCTTCATCTTGTTCTCGTAGCGCTTTTCCATCTCCGGGCCCTGGAGGCGGAAGTACTCGGCCTCCATCTCCCTGGCCCGGGAGGCAGACGGCCACTCGGGCACTTCAATGACGCCGGTGGTTATCTGGTCGACGCCCCACTTGTACGCGACTATCTCGCCCTTGCTGATGATCAGGTTCATGCCCACGTTGGCGTTTACGATCGGCACGCCGTTTTCGCGGGCGCGGGCCAGGACCGTCTCGTTCTGCTTGTGGCTGCGCGAGCCGTAGGACGGTATGAGAACCATCTGCGCGCCGTCCATGACGAGGGTGCGGACGATCATTGGGTTCCACCGGTCGTTGCAGATGACGATGCCGATGCGGCCGACGGGGGTATCGAAGGCGCGGAGGGTTTTGCCGACGCGGTTGAAGAACCATGTTGGGTGCGTGCCCTCGGCGAGCTGCACCTTGCGGTACGTGCCGCAGATATCGCCGGAGGGGGCGATGAAGACGGCGGTGTTGAAGACATCCTTGCCATCGAGCTCCGCGAAGCCGAAGCACAGGCAGGTCTTGAGCGACTTCGCCAGCTTGCGGAAGCGCCGGATGTACGGGCCGTCCACGGGCTCGGCGACATCGTACATGCGCTGTGCGAGGGACACGTCCTCGATTATCGGCGTGACGACGTAGCCTTCCAGGACGCCCTCGGTGGTCACTATCAGGTCCGGTTTTTCGCGCGCGGCGCGGGAGAAGAACTCCTCCATCCTGTCGGCGTTGCCGGCCTTGTCCCACTTAACCGGCTTCAGGGAGATCGCCGCTGCCTTTACGGACCTGTACATGTCGCGCTCCTTCTTACCTTGGCGGGTTGTTGGGCCTCTCCCGGCGCGCTTTCATCTCGCCGCGGTTCTGGAGGTACTGGATGATGTGGCCGCGCGTGAGCATGCCGACGAGGCGGTCGCCGGCGGTCACAGGGAGGGCACGGACGCCACGGCGCACCATGTGGTCCTGGACCACCTGTGAGATCGTCGTCTCGGGCTCGACGGTGCTTGGGCGCTGGTCCATAACGTCGAACACGCGCACTTTTTTGAGGGCCTCCTCGAAGGCCATGTCCTTGCGGGTTGCGGTTGCGCCGCTCTGGAGGAACCGGCCGCCCATCATGAGCCACAGCCCCTGGAGGAGGTAGCCGCGAAGGGCAACGTAGATGCCGGCGGCGATAAGGATGAGGCCGATGGCCTGGCCGCACACGGTGGCGATGTTTGTGGCGGTGACGAGCTTGCCGGTGCCGGCCCAGATGAGCGAGCGGAGCACGCGGCCGCCGTCCAGCGGGAAGGCTGGGATGAGGTTGAAGACGCCGATGGCGGCGTTTGCGATGCCGAGGTAGCGCAAAACGGCGTGGAGCTCGGAGTTGTGGTTGGGGACCGCGAGCATGCCGAGGAGGCAGGCCCCGGAGATTATGAAGCTGGTGAGGGGGCCTGCGCCGGCGATGGTGAGCTCGTCGATCGCTCTGCCCGCCTCTGCCTTGAGGTAGCTGACGCCGCCGAGGATGAAGAGGGTGATGCCGTGGACTGGGAAGCCGCGCATCTTGGCGACAAGGGAGTGGGCGAGCTCGTGGACGAGGACGCAGACGAACAGGAGCAGGGAGCACGCGAGGGCGATGCCCCAGTACATCCCCGGCTCCCAACCGGGGTACTGGTCCGGCAGGAAGCCCTGTGCGAGGCTCCAGGTCAGGAGGGCTAGGACGATGAACCACGAATAGTGGATGCCTATCGTGATCCCGAAGATCCTGCCCAGACGTATCGATGCTTTCATTATTGAGTGTTCCCCTAGCCCGACACGGTGACGCCGATCAGGGAGCCCACGGCGTAGGTTACGCCCGCGGCGAGGCCGCCGGCGAGGAGCATCCGGAGGGCGCCCCAGTAAGGCTTGTTGCCGGACATGACGGCCAGCGCGCCGCCGACGAACAGGAGCGCGGCGATGCTGAGGGTGGCGCTGAGCATGAACGACATGTTGCCGCCGGCAAAGATGTAAGGAAGTATGGGCACGATTGCGCCGCAGACGAAGGCGACGAACGAGCTGAAGCTGGCGCCCCAGGGCGAGCCTAGCTCGTCGGGGTCGAGGCCCAGCTCTTCGCGGGCCTTCGTGTCCAGGGCCACCTGCGGGTCCGCCATGATGCGGCTCGCGAGATGGGAGGCCTCCTCTTCGGTGAGGCCCTTGCCCATGTAGATGAGCTTGATCTCCTCCTCTTCCTCTTCCGGGAACTCCTCGATTTCGCGCTTCTCCTTTCGGAGGGCGTACTCATATATATCGCGCTGTGACCGCATCGAAATGTACTCGCCGGCAGCCATGGAGAACGCGCCTGCAAGGAGGCCGGCGACGCCCGCGAGGAGCACGAAGTCCGCGTTTTCGGTGCCGCCGGCGACGCCCATAACGAGGCTGAAGTTTGAGACGAGGCCGTCGTTGACGCCGAGGACGGCGGCGCGCAGGCTGCCGCTGGCGCCGGCGACGCGGCTGCCGGCGATCGCCCTGTCCGGGTGAGGGGCGGCGGCGGAGAGGCCTTCAAGAGTGCGGGAGTGCTCGTGCTCCTCGGGGGCGATGTCGCGGCCGTCGGGGTCAGCGCGGTACTTATCGATGTCGCCCGCCTCCAGCCGCATCAGCCATGGGATGACGCGCCTGGTGCCCAGGCGGCGGGCCGCGGCGCGCAGAACGCGGCCTTTGACGCCCAGCGGACTGGGCCGGAGGGTCGTAGGGTCGATGCCGAGCTTCTCGGCCCACCGGGCGGCGTGGCGCATCTCGGCCTGCATGAGCCGCATGAAGATGGCGGCGCGCTCCGGATCAAGCTCAATCTGTGAAAGGGCCTGGTAGGTGGCGGCCGCCTCCATCTCTGACTCAAGGTACTCCCGGACCTGCCTGGCCCGGTCTGGACTCATGGCGACACTCAAAAATTGACTCCTTAGAACTACAAATATCGATCGCGCAGGACGGCGGCTACTCCAACTCAAGCGTCTTGCGAATGGCCTTGAGACGGTCGACATTCTCCCTGTCCGGGCCGTTGTCTTCGATGCCGGGGACTTCAAGGAGGAAGGGGACTTCTTTGAAGGCAGGGTGGCCCATCAGCATGGCGAAGCCCTCGTAGCCGATGAAGCCGTCGCCGATATTCTCGTGCCGGTCGACTCCGCAGGACAGGTCACCCTTGGAGTCGTTGGCGTGTACGGCCGACAGGTTGCCGAGCCCGATCTCGCGGTCGAACTCACCCATAGCCGCGCTGAGGCCGTCCCTGTCCCTGACATTGTATCCTGCCGCGAAGGCGTGCTGTGTATCCAGGCACACCTTCACCCTCGGGCTTTTCAGCGCGTGGAGGATCCGGCCGACTTCCTTGAAGGAATCGCCTATCTGGTCGCCGGAGCCGGCGCAGTTCTCGATTATGAGCTGAGCGCTTTCAGGCGTCTGCGAAATGACCTTCGACAGGACTCCGACAACCTGGTCGAATACCGCATCGAAGCCGACGCCCTTGTGGCTGCCGCTATGGAATATGACTCCATTGGCGCCTATTTGGGCGGCGACAGTGAGGTTGCTCGTCAGGGACTCGGTGCACTTCTGGAGAAGGTCCTGGTTTCCTCCGAGGTTCACCAGGTAGCTGCCGTGGAGAAATACGGGGCTGATGCCGGTCCGGGCTGACTTCTCCTTAAAGAGCGCTACCTCCTTGTCCGACGGCCCCTTGAAGGCCCATGCCCGCGGCGAGGACGCGAATATCTGTATCGCCTCTGCGCCGATAGCCTGCGCCCGGTCGAACGCTGTGCTGAGACCGCCTGCCGTGGATACGTGAGCGCCGATTCTCATATGCCTCCCCCGGGTGGGACGTATCGAACGATTATAGCTGGTGCGCTCTCAGCCTACCAAGCCGCAGGCTGTCAATGCTCAATGACTTTGTCAGTCTTACTGCTCAGTGATTTTGTCAGTACGACTGGTTTTGGTTGAATCAGTCTCGATCTCCAAGGGTGATCTGGACCCGGCTTTCGATCCTTGGGCGAGGAGA
>VGZY01000117.1 GCA_016872355.1 SAR202 cluster bacterium
GTCCTCGATTGCCATGGACCAGCCCTGCCGCTCCATCCTTCCGGTAGGTCGCCAGAAGCCTCCATACCTGGCGCTCCGATACCCCCAATGCCGTGGCAGCTTGAGCCTTTGTCAATCGCTTCTCAAGGACAGCGTTCAACACTACCGTTCGTTTAGCCTCTCTCTCGCTCATTGTCAGTTCTTTCATAGACTGACATTTTCACTGCTCCCTTAACCCCTGACACTATCACTGCACCAATGCATAGCCGGGGCACTTTGTTTGCCCCGCGCATCTTTCAGGTACAATATCACCTGCCTAACGCCCGGTAACCAGGAGAGACCCAATGGACTTCTACCGCCCGCAGAAGGGCACGCCCGTGAGCGAGCTAGAGACACCCTGCTTCATCGTGGACATGGACGCGCTGGAGAGCAACTTCCGCGTCATCGCGGACACGTACCGCAACACCGCGGTCAAGATGCGCGAGCACACCAAGAACCTCAAGAGCCCGTTCATCGCGAAGCTGCAGATAGACATCGGCGGCACGAACGGCGGCGTCTGCACCGCCAAAGTGTCAGAGGCGGAGGTAATGGTCCAGGGCGGCATCAAGGACATTCTCATCCCGAACCAGATAGTCACGGACGAAAAGATCGCCCGCCTGTGCGCCCTGGCGAAGGTGGGCGACATGAAAGTCTGCGTGGACAACGAGCGCAACGTCCGGGACATCGCGCGCGTGGCCTCCGCGAACGGCGTAACCATCGGCATCCTGATAGAGATCGACACGGATATGCACCGCGCCGGCGTGCGCACCAGCAAACACGCCGTGGAGCTTGCGAAGCTGGCGTCCAGCCTGCCCGGCGTGGCGTTCCGCGGCGTGATGAGCCACCAGACGATCGACGGCTGGCCGGACAAGGAGACGCGGTACATCGTTGGGCGCAAGTTCTTTGACATCTGCATGGAGGCGGTGAAGGCGATCGAAAAGGCCGGGATGCCGGTAGAGATCGTCTCCAGCGGCGAGACCTATACGTACGACCTGGCAACGGAGATCCCGGGGGTGACGGAGGTCGAGGGGGGGACGTATGCGCTAATGGACGTCACGAACGCGTACATGACCGAGTTCCAGATGGCCGGCATGCTGCTTGCTACGGTTGTGAGCGCGCCGCGCCCGGGCGTTGCGGTGGCGGACATCGGCACGCGGGCAATATGCCCCATCAAGGGTTATTGGCCCAAAGTGGCGATGAAGGGCGTGACCATTGAGGAGCTACATTCCGAACACATGGTGCTCAAGCTGGACGCCGGCGTGAAGATAAAGGCGGGAGACAAACTTACCGTGCACCCGGGCTACCAGGACGGCCTGGTCAACCGCTGGGACCAGTTCATCGCCATCCGCGGCGGCCAGGTGGAGGCGGTCTACGACATCCCGGGAAGAGGATGCTTCTACTAAGACAGCCCCTACCTGCATACCACCACGGTGTCGGCAATCATGTCATGGAGCGCCTGCTTTTTTTCGAAAAGGCGGCCATGAGGTAACCTATCATGAACGTGAAGGCAGAGATGTACTTCGCAAAGTGGCGGCCGGTCGCCCGTCCAAAGCTGAGGCGGCGGCCGCTGGAGTCTGTGACGTAGATCTTCATCGCGCGCTTGCCGAAGGTGGCCTGGGTAGGGCCGCTCTCCAGCCACGCGGAGTAAAGCCAGCGGCCGACGATGAAGACCACGTAATAGAGTACGGTGAACACGCCTATTAGCGCGTCTGCGCCATCGCTGTCCGTCCCGGAAATCCCTCCAGCGGCGGCGGCTACGACTGTCAGAACCACGAACCCGGCGATGAAGCCGGCCATCACGATAAATGCATCAACGAGGTTGGCGCAGAACCGGACCCACAGGCTCGCGTACCTGACGGCGACGGGTGGAGCGTCGGTCGACGCGGCAACGGCAGACAGGAGTGGAGAGTAGTCTACGGGCAGACCGGAAGGCGAGCCCTGGGCCACGCCTGCCCCAACAGGTTGGGCCGCCGGAGCTGTCTCTTTCCCGCAGTGCGGGCAGAATTTTACGTCTGTGCTTACCTGCTTTCCACAAGTCGCGCAGAACATTTGCCGTCATCTCCGGGGACCTGGATATAGGCTTCCGCCTGATGCGGCAGGTTACTATGCGGGTATCGTGCTGTCATCGAGCACGTGCGACTTTTTTCGGCACAGACTACACCCTCCCCACCCTTGTCACTCCAAGCTCGTCAGCAAGCCCATCGAGGTACTTCACCACGTCGCGGTGGAGGGGAATGCCGGTCGCGCGGCGGCGCTGCTCCTCCTAGTACGCCTGCAGCACGGCGTAGACCACGCGGTCGAAACCCGGCGCGGGCCGGGTCTCCCTGAGGGCGCGGAGCATGACGTCCATGTTTTTCTTGAAGGTCGCCACGTCCGTAAACTCCTCAATGTTGTACGCGACGAAGTGGTGGCATGAGCCCACGTCCTCGCCGTCCATGCCGGAGCCCTGCCCTGCCAGCATCGCGCCCGTGATCACCACCATCACGCTCAGGCCGTAGCCCTTGTGCGAGCCAAGCTCGCGCGTGCTGCCGAGGGGAATGCGGAAGTACTTTCCCGACGGTATGGGGCCTTCCTTCATAATGGGCACGCCGTTGGCGTCCGCTATCCAGCCGGGGAGGATGTTCGTGCCGAGCCTTTTGGCAAGGTTGAGCTTTCCACCTGCGACTGCGGACGTGGCCACATCGAACAGGAAGCGCGGCTCCTCACCCGCCGGCGCGGCGAAGGCGATGGGGGTGGTGCCCAGGCGTCCCTCGGCGGCGCCCGTGGGAAGGACACCGTCCCGTCCCCCTGCCCCGCTCATGCAGAGCCCCACCATGTTCTCCCTGGCCGCCAGCTCCGCGTAGGTGCCGATGGCGCCGGTATTGCCGCAGTTGAACGCCGTGACAACGCCGATGCCCACCGTGCGCGCCTTCTCGATTGCCATGCGCATGGCCTTGACACTCTGGATGGCGCCCAGGCCGTTATCGCCGTCGATTACGGCTGTGCCCGGGGTCTGCCGGACGATGCGCGGCTGGGGCCGCAGGTTGCACGAGCCGGCGCGGTAGCGGTCCACGTATGCCCGCACGGCTGTAGAGGCGCCATGCGTCTCCACGCCGAGCAGGTCCGTCGCGACGATGCAGTCCGCCAGGATGGCGCAGTCTTCTTCTGACAGCCCGATCTTGCGGAAGACTGCGTGGATAGTGCCCCTCAGCGACTCGTGGGAAACGCGGACCCAGTCCTCTTCCCGTGTCTGGAACGGCTTCAGCATGTTGTCCCCTTGCGGCTAGATGTTCTTCTCCCAGACCAGCGTGCCGGCCATATAGTCGTGCAGGCCCTGCTTCTTTTCCGTGAAGGCGGCCATAATATACCCGACGTAGAAGGTCATATTTGAGACTATCTTCCCCAGGTTCCTGCCCAGCGCCCGGCCAAATGTAAGCCTGCGCCCCTCCATGTCGGTCACGTAGAGTCCAAGCACCATCTTCCCCACGGTGCCCTGCTGTTTTGAGCTCTCCATGATCGAGCCGTATACAACAATCACGGTGGTGGAAACGACGAAGAATGCCACCCCCAGGACCAAAAACGCAACGAAAAAGGCCAACATCTCTTCATCCGTCATGGCGGGCGACCAAAATGTCCCGTCGCTGAAACCCGGCATGCCCAGTAACAAAGGGAAGAAGATAAAACTCAACATGCCCGTTACGGCGCTCAGGATCGCGCTGTCAAGCAGGAAAGCCAGCAGGCGCTTCCAGAAGTCGGCATATTTGGGCGCCGGGGGCAGGGCCTGCGCCGGTGGAGCTAGCGACGCGGGCACTGCGCCCGTCGCCGCTTCCGTCCCCGCCGGGGCGACCGCCAGCCTGGCTCCGCAGTGCGCGCAAAAGCTCGCGCCCTGCTGGGCCTCCTTGCCGCAATTGGAGCAGAACATCCGGATACCTCCGTGTCTGAAATGGGTCCGGGGGCATCCCCTCAGGGGCTGCCGGGAGGCGGTTGGGTCCGCCACTCCTGGATAGTCTTCCACCGGGCAGAGACCACCAGGGTATTCGCAGCAAAATCGTGCAGGGCTTGTCGTTTTCGGGTGACTACCGCTATCAGAAGGCCAAACAGCATGAACTGACCGAGAAAGAGCTTGACGAAGTTTCTTGTTACCGCTTTGCCGAAGGTCATCTCGTAGTTGCGCGCGCTGACGACGCGGAGGCCGATAAGCTTCTTTCCGAACGTGGACTGGCCCGGGGAGGCCTCCAGAAGCGTGCCGTACAGGAGGAGGCTGAGGGGTACCGAAATCAGGAGATGCAGGCCCATGGCGCCCAGGATGAACCCGATCGCCAGAGCGATCACGGTATCGACTATGAACGCCCACACCCGCTCGTCGAAGCCGGCGATGGGGTCCTGCGCCGGGACGGGCTCGGACGATGCAAGCGGCCTGAGCAGGAGCGGTCGGCCTGCGTCCAGACCGGTCCTCACTCCCGGCTTAACCCCGACCTTGCCGAGCAGGCTTTCAATCTTTGCGCCGCACCGGTCGCTCTGTGCGGCATCGTCGTCCACTCTCGACGCGCACTTTGGACAGAGCATCCGGTCACCTCCACTTTAGTGAAGACACCGCCGCCGGAAACATAACGTATTATCACCAGGCCATTCTGTCAATCTGCGCGTTCGCCATTCCCGTGTCAATGCTCAATGACTTTGTCAGTCTTACTGCTCAGTGATTTTGTCAGTACGACTGGTTTTGGTTGAATCAGTCTCGATCTCCAAGGGTGATCTTGAGCCGGCTTTCGATCCTTGGGCG
>VGZY01000118.1 GCA_016872355.1 SAR202 cluster bacterium
CGCTTCGATCATGGACGGGTTTCCCATATTGCGGTGCATGGCTCACTCCATTTTGCTATATCTTCCTCGCACAGGTATGATTATCGCCTCTACCTCGGGTTATGCAAAGGTCTCCTGAGGGAGAGGAACAAAACGAACCTCCAACCCATCAGGAATGCCTCTTGCTCGACACCGTCCACCTCATCATCGCCGCCGTCGTCATGCTCGTGGGCGCGGTCATACTTAGCGCCACTGGCTTCGGCATTGGGCTGGTGACGACGCCGTTCCTGCTGCTTGTGTTCGACCCCAAGACCGTCGTCGTCCTCATCAACACCATCGCGGCGGGGCTGCTGGCGATGGTGCTGGCAGATACGCGGGACCACCTTGAGATCAAGGCGAACATCCCGCTGGCGGTATCGGCAGTGCTCGGCGTGCCGGTGGGTGTGATCGCCCTCAGCTCCCTGAGCGCCGTCGCCTTGCGAATTGGCATCACCGTCCTCATCATCCTGCTCACAATCATCGTCGCGCTCAACATCCGCGTAAAAGTGCCCGCGCCGAGGGTGTCCGGCCCAATCATCGGGTTCGCCGTGTCGGCCCTGGTGACGGGCCTCGCGATCGGCGGGCCGCTGATGATGCTATTCCTGATGAACTTCAACTACTCAGTCCCGAAAATACGCGCCACAATGGCCTTCTACTACATGCCGATGGGGCTCGCCGCAATCGTGGGCTACGCCGTCGCGGGGCTGTACACGCGGGAGCGCATCCTGCTCGTCCTGGCGGTCGTCATCCCGTCGATCGTGGGGTACCGCCTCGCCGTCCTCATCGTCCGCCGCATCAACGACGCGATGTTCCGCCGAGGAGTCGTCGCAATCATCGCCATCACCAGCGTCATCGTCCTGGCCCGCGAAGTGGTGACGGCGCTATAGGCATGCGCTATCATATGCCCCGAACCCAATTCACCGGTGCCTAAATGAAGATCACGCGCGTTGAGACGCTGCCCGTAGACCGCTACCTGTTCGTGAAGGTCCACACCGACGAAGGGATCGTCGGCATCGGCGAGTCGGGCACCTGGGGCTTCCTGGAGGCCTCCGAGGCGGCGATGCAGAAGTTCGGCCGCTACCTGGTGGGCCAGAATCCCCTGCTAATCGAGCACCACTGGCAGTACATGTACCGCTTCGCCCACTTCCGCGGCGCGGCGATCATGGGCGCGCTGAGCGCGCTGGACATCGCGCTGTGGGACATCGCCGGCAAGTACCTCGGCGTCCCCGTCTACCAGCTCCTCGGTGGCAAGACACGCGACAGGGCGCGAGTCTACTACCACGTCTTCGGCCACACTCGAGAAGAGCTGGTCAACGGCATCAAGGACGCAAAGAAGAAGGGCTTCACCGCCGTCGGCCACCTGACGCCGTTCCTGGACGACTCCTACGACATACCGTACTTCAAGACGCACGTGGACAAGATGGAGGACGCGATCAACGCCGTGGGCACCTACCGCGAGGTGGCGGGCAAGGAAATGGACATCTGCATCGAGATCCACCGCCGCCTGACTCCCGCCGAGGCGATTGTGCTGGCGCAGGGCATCGCGCAGTTCCACCCGATGTTCTACGAGGACCCCATTCTGCCGGACAACTTCGACGCGATGGCGCTCGTCGCGAACAAGGTGAACATCCCCATCGCGACGGGCGAGCGCCTGCACACGATCCACGAGTTCCAGATGCTCCTCTCGCGCGGCGCGGTGCAGTACGTGCGCCCGGACGTCTGCATGGCCGGCGGCATCACGCACTCAAAGAAGATAGCCGCGCTAGCGGAGGCGCACTACGTCGGCGTGATCCCGCACAACCCGCTCGGGCCGGTGAGCACGGCGGCGTGCCTGCAGCTTGCGGCGTGCATCCCCAACTTCGCCATCCAGGAGTACCCGCTGGGCGAGCTGGAGCCGCCCAAGAGCGACATCGTCAAGAAGCCCCTCGAAATAAAGAATGGCTTCCTCACGATCCCCACGACGCCAGGCATCGGCATCGAGCTCAACGACGACGCGCTCGCCAAGTACCCACCCAAGCCGCGCGAGGTGCGGACGCGCCTCATGACGGACGGCAGCGTGGTGGACCAGTAGGGGTGCTGGGTGCTGGGTGCTGGGTGCTGGGTGCTGGGTGCTGGGTGCTGGGTGCTGGGTGCTGGGAACGAGGATAGGAGTATGGCAGAATGGCCGTCAAGAGCTATCAGGATCTCAGGGTCTGGCAGATGGGATGGACCTTGTTGAGGAGACATATAGAGTCTCCTCAACCTTTCCACCCCATGAACGATATGGCCTTGCACAGCAGCTTCAAAGGGCGGTAGTTTCTATACCGTCTAATATTGCCGAAGGTCACGAAAGACATCACATCAAGGAGTATCTTCACCACCTTTCAATGGCTCAGGCCTCGCTTGCGGAGCTTGAGACACAAGTATTGATCGCTATTCGCCTGAAGTATTTGACGCAGGAGCGATCGGCGGCAGCTCGCCAAATAGCAGACTCTTTGGGCAGACAGATTCGCGCCCTGAGATCAACCTTAGCTAAAAGAACGGCCGAATAGAACGCTGAACGCTGGGATACAGCCTGAAGGCCCTCCCGCCTTCGGCTGTTACCCAGCACCCAGCACCCAGCACCTAGCACCCAGCACCCTTAGGAGGTCCCATGTTCATAGACTCACACGTTCACATCTACCCCAATAACCCCAACAAGTACCCTCTCCCCGAAAACAAGGGCGAGGGCAACCCTAACGTCGAGTTCCTGATCGAAACGCTGGACCACGCGGGCGTCGATAAGGCCGTCATCGTGCAGCCGGACGAGTACGATAACAAGGAAACGACGGAGTACGTCGCCGAGTGCCTGCGCCGCTTCCCGGACAGGCTGGCGGCATGCGGCCTGATCAACCCGCAGCGACGTGACGCGCCGGAGGAGCTGGAGCGCCAGGTGAAGGAGTACGGCTTCGGCGGCACGCGCCTGTACCTCTCCCGCCACAAAAACCCGATGGAGCTATCCTTCACAGACCAGGACCGGCTGTGGAACAAGGTCGCCGAGCTCAACGTGACGTTCATCGTCCTCGCGAGCGCGCAGGACCTGCCGTACCTGGAGCCGATCATCGCGCGGCACCCGGCGACGAAGGTGGTCATCGACCACATGGGCCGCCCCGGCCACTTCGAGCCGTTCCCCTCGCCGCTCCTGGAGAACGTGACGAAGCTGGTGAAGTACCCGAGCGTCTACGTGAAGATGTCGCACTTCCATGGCCTGTCTCGCCAGCCCTACCCGCACCCCGATACGCAGAGGATCGCCAAGCACCTTTTTGAGACCTTCGGCCCGAAGCGCATGCTCTACGGCTCCGACTTCCCCGGCATCACCCGCAAGCCCGGCTACAAGCCGGGCGTGGACATCGCGCGCGTGCACGTGGACTTCCTCAAGCCCGAGGACAGGGAGTGGGTGTTCCACAAAACGGCGGAGAGCATCTGGAAGTGGACGGGCTAGAGGGGTATCGGGTATGGTCGAACCGGATCCCTTCTGCCATACCCTATACCCGGCTGTTACCCCAAACCCTAAACCCTGCTCTGGAGGTGTTCAATGGGCGTAGATAACAACAAAGTCCGATTCACCGGCGAGAACTCATTCCTGCGGCTCGGGATGGCGGAGGGCGAGCCATCGACGGCCTCGAACAGCCACTGGCGCTCCAACCTGTCACCGAAGGGGTCGGGCCACGCCCTGTTCACGATGGGCGACCACACGGAGGGTCTGCCGCGCATCTACGCCGACAACATCGCCCTGGCGAGGTGGCTCCAGGAAGGGATCATGGCGTCGATGACCAGCGACTTCACCGGGCCGGAGATACCCATCATCCAGGCCGAGTTCTGGAAAGAGGGCGACACGCTCACCTACTGGAGCGAGTACATTCAGTCGGACCACGACGACATCGTCCTGACCTGGTACGACTTCATGGAGCCGTTCGCGATGGCGAATAAGCCGTTCGAGAACAAGCCCTCACAGCCGCACGGCCTGTACAACGTCCTCGTTCCGGCGCGGCGGGCGCAGATGACCGTGAACGGGATCGCCATCCCTGGCAAGTCGCTCCCCCGGAAGATTGGCACGGCGGACGGCACCACCTGCTGCCTCGCGCTGTCCGAGACGTGGCTCATCCCCCGCGACCACGGCTGGGCGAAGGAGTAGGAGGGGGTACGGCCCCGATTCGATGACTCATCGGGGTTCAGGGCAAGGTACGGGGTACGGGAAGGAAGGGTAACAGTCGGGGCTGGGGGCTGGGATAAGGATGCACCAGGCACGGTACCAGAGCGAGGCAGGTCCGGATATCGTAGGGGCGCACCGATGTGCGACCTGCCCTGGTACCTGCCATCGGCATCCGCCGCGATAGCCGCCCATGCCTAACGCACCCTTCACCTATCTTGCCACCCTCACCGCCCCCCTTGCCACCCTGAGCGGCAGCGAAGGGTCTAAAGCCCTAACGGGCGGTAGAGTCCTTTATCCGCAAGCAACGCCCTTAGACCCTTCGCTGCCGCTCAGGGTGGCAAAGGTAGTATTGCGTGGTCACATGCGTGACTGACCGCATCGCCTTGGATTTCTCCTCCCAAAGCGTCGTCGAAATGGGCATATTTGCAGAAAATGTGTGATCCTATGGACTGGCAACGGCTTTGTAAGGCGGCTACCATGGTTTTGAAAAATCATCAAGTTTTTGAGGAGTGCCCATGGCCCCCCAAAAC
>VGZY01000119.1 GCA_016872355.1 SAR202 cluster bacterium
ACAGTGTGCTGTGCTTCCGATACCAGCGGACAGTGGCCGCGGATAACACGGTGAGCTTTGGTGGAGAGGACCTGCAGATCGAGCCTGACAGCGAGCGGAGCACATACGCCAGGGCGACCGTAGAGGTACAGGAGCGGCTGGACGGGCGCATCGTGGTCATGCACAAGGGGCGTGAGCTGGCCAGCACGGTTGCTCCCCTAAGACCCGCAGTCCTGCGAGCAAGGCGAAGAAAAGCTCAGGCGGGCAAGCGAGGAGAGGGGCGTGCTGGAGACGGACCCGTCTCCAGCACACCCCTCTCCTCGCCCAAGGATCGAAAGCCGGCTCCAGATCACCCTTGGAGATCGAGACTGATTCAACCAAAACCAGTCGTACTGACAAAATCACTGAGCAGTAAGACTGACAAAGTCACTGAGCATTGACAGGACGTAAGAGGATACCGTAAGGCGTTGAGCGATTGAAATCGCCGCTGAGGGCCGCGATTCGCCTACGCGAATCTCCGGCCAAACGTCCGCCTGCGCGGACGATCCGATCCAATCTGGCAAGCGGTGTTCCGGCATGCCTTCGATGTCCGCGCAGGCGGACATTTGGCGAGGGATCTGCGATAGCAAATCACCGCCCTCAGCGGCGATTTCAATCGCTCACGGATTTCGTCCTCCCCCCTACACCCTCCCCAGGTGCACCTCCGTGATGTACCCGAACGATACCTTCCCGCCCACCGCGTGCTTGGCGAACAGCGTGTCCAGGCCCGCCATGAGGGGGGCGTGGTTGGGGCTGTCCGGCGTGGGGCAGTAGGAGGAGGAGTTGGTGCGGCCTTTGAGGCTGGCGAGGTCCAGGAGCTGGCCGTTTTTGAAGGTGTGGGTGCCGGCGAAGCCTTCGCCGAAGAAGCTGCGGACGCCGGGGTTGCCGACGGTGTCGGTGTGGTTGGAGTCGGCGTACTCGGGGGAGTAGCGGCGCAGGAGGGCGTCGTAGTGGCGGTGGAACGGGAGGGAGTCGTCGCGGGTGTTCCAGATGAGGGCGGTCCAGCCGGAGGGCCTGAGGATGCGGCGGAACTCGCGGCGGGTCTCCTCGGGGCGGAACCAGTGGAAGGCCTGCGCGACGGTGATAAGGTCCACGGACGCGCCGGGGAGCTCGGTCGCCTCGGCGGTGCCGCAGACGCTGCGGAAGCCCGCGTGGCCGCTGAGGGCGGATTCGCCCGCGAGGCGCATCTCGTCGTTGGGCTCGACGCCGTAGACGCGCGCGCCGGTGTTGAGGAGGAGCGCCGTGAAGATGCCGGTGCCGGAGCCGATGTCCGCGACGGCGGAGCCCACGCCAAGGTCGCACTGCCGCCGCAGGGTCTCGATGACCTCCGGCGGGTAGGACGGGCGGTACCTGATGTAGTCGGCGACGCGGTTGGAGAAGCGCTTGGTGGGCTGGATCATGGGGTGGTTTCCTTGGTTATGGTGTGGTCTGCCGGTCCATCGCGAGCTTGACGATGCGCTTGATGTACGGCCCCTTCTCGGTCGTGTACGTTTCGCGGTCCTCGCGGTACTTCTCCGCCAATTCGAGCTTGAGCGCCTGGTACTCCGCGGCGACTTCGGGGTGGGCGCGAAGGTAGTCGCGGAAGGCTAGGCGCGCGTTCCACCGGGCGCTCCGGTACGGGAGCACGTGCAGGTGGTGCGTGCGGAACTCGTCGGACGGCTTGCAGAGCCAGTGCATCTGGTCGGCCATGAACGGGAAGTAGACCCAGCCCGCCTTCGTCAGCGCCTCGATGCATGGGCGCGACTTCTCCAGCGACCTGACGCCGGCCATCATGTCGATCACGGGCTTGGCCGCGAGGCCGGGGACGGACGTGCTGCCGATGTGCTCGATGCCGCCCTCAAGCCACGGCGCTAGATGGCGGGCGAGCGAGTCGCGCTCCTCCGCGAACTTCGCGGGCCATGACGGGTCGTACGGCACGATGTGGACCGGCGGGCCGCTCATGGCTTGGCGGCCTCCTCGACGGCGATGACAGCCTTGCCCTGGGCGTGGCCCTCTTCCAGGTAGCGGATGGCGTCCGGGACCTGGGCGAGGGTGTAGCGCTTTACGATGACCGGCTTGACCTTGCCCGCCTCGATAAGGCCCTTCACGAAGGTGAGGTCCTCCTGGCTGGGCCGCGCGAGGAAGTTGGTGAACTTGCGGCCGCCGCGCGACATGAAGCGGCCCTTTACCATCACGTCCGTGAGCTGGCGCATCTCGCCGCCGCTCACCATGTACGTGCCCTTCGGCGCGAGGACGCGCCCGTAGTCCGAGATCGAGCGGCTGCCGTTGACGGCGATGATGGCGTCGTAGGTCTTCCCGGACTTCGCGAAGTCGTCCTTCGTGTAGTCGATGACGTGGTCCGCGCCGAGGGAGCGCACCATATCGACGTTGCGGGCGCTGCAGACGGCGGTGACCTCCGCGCCGAGGGCGTTGGCGAGCTGGACCGAGAAGGTGCCGACGCCGCCGCTTGCGCCGTGGATGAGGACCTTGTGGCCGGCCTGGACGTTGCTCTTGCGGAGGCCCTGGAGCGCCGTGACGGCGGCCATGGGGACGGCGGCGGCCTCCTCGAATGTGGCGCCGGCGGGCTTCGTGACCAGCGCGCTGTACTTCGTCGCGACGTACTCCGCGAAGCCGCCCCAGCCCGCGCCGGAGAGGTCTCCGAAGACCTCGTCGCCGCGCTTGAGTTGGGTGACGCCGGGGCCGACGGCCTCTACGCGGCCGGCGATGTCTGCGCCAAGTATCTGCTTCTTGGGCCTGGTGAGGCCGGAGACGAAGCGGAGAGGGAGCGGCGTGCCGCGCATCATGCGCCAGTCGGCGGTGTTGACGGACACCGCGATGACCTTCACCAGCACCTCGCCCTCTTTGGGCGCGGGCTTCTTCACGTCCGCGAGTCGGAGGACATCGGGCGGGCCGTACTTCGTGTAGACGATCGCTTTCATCGCGGCCTCCTTCGAGGTCACTTGCGGGCCTTGTGTTTGCGCCCCCGCTGGGCCCGGACGCGCTGGGCGACGAACTCGTACACCGGGACGCCGTAGCCGCAGCTCGTCTGGGTGCCCTCGACGGCGATGTCGATGACCTGGCGCTGGGGGAGCTCAAGGTGCTCGGCGGGCTCGGACTGGAGGCGGTCCTTGAGGTCGGAGGCGTCCAGCGGGACGACTCGAGCGTGGCCGTAGAGGCGGACGATCGCGGCGTCCTCGTAGCCCATGGACATCGCCATGACGGTGACGGGGCCGCCGGCGACGGCGTGGCGGGCGGTCTCGTTGCCGCTGCCGGTGTAGTCCAGGTACGCGACGCGGTTGGGGCCGATGACGTGGAGGGGCGAGCCGCCCTTGGGGGAGAGGTTGATGGGCCCCTGCCCTATCGGCCCGCCGCTCATGTCCGGCGCGGCGCTGGCGACGAAGAACATCTGCGCCCCGCGGATGAGGGCGGCCTGCTCGTCAGTGATGCTTCCATGGGTGGTCGCCATAAACCCACCTCGCCCTATTAGCACAAGGGGCCTCGATAAACTCTGGGCCCCTCGTTTTCCGGCTGTTAGCTCACTGCCAACTACCCACTGCTCACTACCGTCTTACTTCTTGTCCGCCAGGAGCTGGCCGCCGGAGGCCCAGTGCTCGCGCGAGTGGTCGTTGAAAACGATTGTCACGCCCTCAACCCGGGCCTTTCCGATGTTCACCAGGGCATCCGTGATAGCCTTGGTGATCTGCTGCTTCTGCTCCTTGCTGCGACCCTCGATCCAGTCAACGGTAACGACAGGCATTGCGTTTCCTCCGTTTGGCTCTGAAAGTGTCAATGCTCAATGACTTTGTCAGTCTTACTGCTCAGTGATTTTGTCAGTACGACTGGTTTTGGTTGAATCAGTCTCGATCTCCAAGGGTGATCTGGACCCGGCTTTCGATCCTTGGGCGTGGA
>VGZY01000120.1 GCA_016872355.1 SAR202 cluster bacterium
GAGCACCTGAACAAGGCCATGGCCAAAGCGGCCTGATCCACAGACGCTCTCCTGGTGAGATATCTTGCTGCCAATGGGCAGCGCCGGCGCTGCCCATTGGCAGCAAGGCGGAGCACTGTCCAAAAAAATCCGACGACAAAACGCTGAAAGAGCCAGAATCTCTATTGACTTCCAAGAGAGTCGCTGTAGGGCCGAGATAATCTCCTGGCTGGCCAGAGAATATTTCGCCCCTACAGGGCTAGGCGAAATATTGCGCCTCTTACCCAGGGCTACGTGCCTTCGCAGAGCCTTCGGCACTCCACCCTGGGCTTAGATAGCCCGCGCCTTCAGCGCTCCCCAAATCACCCCGCCCTATGGGCGTTCCGAGGTACCGTTGGCCCGCTGCGGCCGGGCTCTTCAGGGACAACGAGGATGCCAGACCGAATTAGTTGGAACGAGCTGCATTCTCTCGGCCCACGCCCTAATCGACTGCCCCTGGACCCTCAGACGATGTCCAGCTTCCATTGATAGAAATCTATCGGGAAGACGTCCGGGGCGAAGTGCGGGTAGCGCTCCGGGCCGAAGACCAGCTTGACGAGCTGGCGCTCCGTCAGGTCCAGCTTCCTGTTTTGGTACTGGAGGCGCCAGCCTGCGTCCCTCCGCTCCAGCGTGACCTCCGTTATGCCCAGCGTCTTGAACAGGCCGGGCGCGTCGAGAATGAGTATCATGCCGATGTACTCGGCGCGCATCGGGATGCCCAGGGTATCGAGAGTCCGTGGAAGGCCCGTGTTGGCCTCCGGTGTCTTCACCGCAAGCTCAATAGTTGCGCGGCTGGTCGGCGCGCGGGTCGTCGTGCTTTGATTGGGGTCGTCCAGCGCCTCGAATACGGCGCGGATGAGAGCTGCTACGTGGCTAGGCGAGCCGCCGTACTCCACCAGGGCGCCCTCGCGAATGCCCGCGTATGCCATCGGCCGGCCGCCTACCTTCGCGACGAACATTCGGTTGAGCCGGTGGTCAGCCAGCAGTCGGAAAAGCTCCGGCGACCGCAGGCAGATCAGGGGCTCGTGCTGGTGGAGAGCGATGATATCCGCCATGTCCGGCCGCCAGTCATCGGATATTTCCATGCCGTTGGGGCTGGGCAGCAGGCCGATGTTGCCGCGGTCGAACACATAACTCCTCTGCGTTCCCGCGCTCTCCCACCCGAACTTGCGATAATAGTCGTGCACAGTCGTGGTTAGCAGGGCGATGTGGTGGCCGTTGTCCTTCATCTTCTTGTGCGCGTCCAGCAGGACGGCCTCGCCCAGGCCGCGCCGGCGGTAGTCAGGAAGCGTGGCGAAGCAGTTGATGCCGCCGACGGATATGTTCCCACGCGGCGTCCGCACGGTCTGCGGGAAGATCGCAATGGTCGTGACAACCTTCCCGTCGTGCGTGATGACGCGGATATTCTCAAGGTTGTCCTGGTGGTAGATGTGCGACCAGTCGAAGCCGATGGTGGGGAGGCGCGTCGGTTGGCCGGCGGGTGTCTGGAGGTAGCGCATCACGTAGTTGGCGGTGTCCAGCACGCACGCCAGCTCGTATTTTCCACAGGCGCGTGGGCCTTCGAGCTCGGCGGTGATGCGGTCGGTGATTTGCTGAGTTGTCATAGGCTCCTGCGGCTAATCTAGAAGTTCTGGATGGTCGCGGACTTGAATGGTGGCTGTATCTGCTGCTGTGTCAGCGGGTAGGCGAGCTTCCTGTACACCTGCACGCGATATACGCCGAAGTCCGGCACAAACAGGCGCCTTTCGCTGTCAACCGCAACCGAGCGGGGCCACTGGAAGTACTTCTCCTGCTCCAGGTCGGACATCTCCCTCATGCGCTGCATCTTGACGTTACGGGTGAAGGCGCGATCGAGCTGTGATTTCGACATCACGGCGTCGCCACGGAACTGGTAGATGTACCTTCCTTCCGCGTTGAACATCTGGACGCGGTTGTTGCCCCAGTCGCACACATAGATATCGCCGTCCGTGTCCACCGCAACGTCGGACGGCCGGCTCATCTCACCCTTCCTGCTTCCCGGCGTCCCGATCGTCATTATCAGATTGCCCTTTGAATCGAATTTCTGGACGCGATCGTTGCGCCAGTCGGCGACATACAGGTCGCCGAGCTCGTCAACCTCCAGTCCCCACGGCATGTTGAGCCGGCCCGGCGCCTCCCCGTGCTCGCCGAACTTGCCCAGGAAGCGGCCGTCCTTGCTGAACTTCTGGACGCGGTGGTTGAGGGAGTCCACCACATAGACATTGTCGTCGGGGTCGAATGCGATGCCGGCGGGGCGGTCGAGCTCCCCGTCTCCGCTCCCGTGCCGGCCCCACGCGCCGATGAAGCGGCCGTCGCGGGCGTAGACGACGACGCGGTTGGCGCCCTCGTCCGTCACATAGATATCCTCATTGCTGTCCACGGCCATCTGGACCGGCCACTCGATGTGCTCTGGAGGATGCGGCTCGTCGCCACGGAGGCTGGCCTTGTATGACGGTTTGCGAAAGCCAAATCCCGGCACGCCGAAGCTGCCCAGGTCTTCATCGTCCAAATTGGTGATGTAGATGGGTCCCGAGTTCCCGCCGCACAGAACGTAAATGCGCCCCTCTTTGCCGAAGGCGACATCGTGCGGCATGCTGGTCGTCTTGAACTCCCCGATGGTCCGGTCGTAAGGGAACCCGGCGCGGAGCAGCGCGTAAGGGCGAGACATGGATTCCTCCCGAGAAATTACGAATTACGAATTACAAATTACGAATGTTCGGCGTTCGAGATCTTGTAATTCGTAATTTGTAATTCGTAATTTCACTATCCAAACTGGTATTCTCTGGTTGCGACGATAAGGCGCAGCAGGTCTGAAATTCGGTTGGCCAATTCCTCAGGATCCGGGCGGGCGGACCCCTGGGTCTCGGCGTGCCGGAGTAGGCCGGCGCGCGTCTGGTGGCTGACGGGCAGGGGACCGGCGAAGTCCAGGCAGCCCTCCACAAGGTCGGGCGGCGGCACGGGCCTTCTATGCGCTGCCAGCGCCAGCGCCAGGGCCTGGATGGCGGGCTTCGTGGGGTCGCTGACTTCATTGACTGCGAAGTTGACGCGGTTGTTGAGCGTGCCGCCGTCTATCCAGCCGGACCCTGTGATCCAGCCTTCCACCGTGTTGGGGTTCATCAGGCGCTGTCCCATTTTCCCGGCCTCCGTGCCGTAGTGGGCGAACTGCGGCGCAGGGAGCTTGTAGTCATCGAGCATCTTTATTACGCCGACGACCATTTCGGCCGGGCTCTTTACCCTCAGGAACAGGGAGTTCTTGAAGAAGTCTGAGGTGAAAAGCACTCTCAGGATGTGGCGCAGATCGCCGACCGAGTCCATGTACGCCTTGACCAGCGTGTCGATAGCTGCTGGGTTGCCCGGCGGGATCTCGTTCCAGGATGAGACAGGCGGCTCGTCCGCGACGAAGAACGTGTAGAGGTGGCGTGCGAAAAAGCGCGCGGTGGCCGGCTGGCGGGATATGATCTCCACGATGTCTTCTCCGTTGAGCCGCCCCGTGTGGCCCATAAACGTCTTTACGCCGTCGTCGTGGTCGTCCGCCCGGAACACGAACCTTGACGGGTAGATCTTGCCCGGGACGTTGGTAGTGAAGGTCCACCCAGTGAAGGCGCGGGAAGCGGACTTGATGTCCGCCTCCGTGTAGTTGCCCACGCCCATCGAGAATAGCTCAAGCAGCTCGCGGCCGTAGTTCTCGTTTATCTCCTCGCGATGGTTTTCGTTATTGTCCAGCCAGAAGAGCATCGCGGGGTCCTTGGACAGGCGTGTGAGGACGTTGATTACGCTGGTCATGCAGGTCTCGCGGAACATGTCGAGCTGGAAGTACGACGCCTGCG
>VGZY01000121.1 GCA_016872355.1 SAR202 cluster bacterium
AGCCTTTGTCAATCGCTTCTCAAGGACAGCGTTCAACACTACCGTTCGTTTAGCCTCTCTCTCGCTCATTGTCAGTTCTTTCATAGACTGACATTTTCACTGCTCCCTTAACCCCTGACACTATCGCTGCACCAATGCACCGTGCCCGAGCCCACGTTGACCGCAGCTACGGGCGCATACTACAATTTCGTAGTGCGCCTCTGGCCCTAAATTCGTAACTTGTAATTCGTAATTAGTAATTCCTCCTGCAGGAGCGTAGCTCAGCTGGTAGAGCAACGGTCTCCAAAACCGTAGGTCGCGGGTTCGATCCCTGCCGCTCCTGCCAATCCTGCACCGCATGATAAAGCCGCTGGTAGCCAACGACCAGCGGCTTTATTTTTGTTCTGGAAAGCCAGAATTTCACATTCGTTTCACATTCGTTTCGTCCATCCCAAGGTGCCGGTTCAAGTTTGCGGCGTTCTTGCTGGCCTGCCCCCGTCTCTACGGCTGCCGCGGTATGTGCGCCGCATTCATGTTCGTTCGGGTCCTCTCATAGAGAATGTCGAGCATTTCGCGCTTAACGTCGCTTGGCAACTGACTTGTATTTTGAAATGTAATAGTAAACTGGGGCTCGGACAGGTCCCGTTCCTTTCGTTTCGTGCCCTGAAGATGCTTTTTGATTTGGTCTGACGTTGGCTTAACACGGGCCTGTGATACCCAGCGCGTGGTAGCATCATGCAAGACTATGAGAAGAGCGTCTGGCGAGTTGACCCAGCCGTCTTCCGCTCTGATAGCCACGAACCGTGGAGGTGGCACCAGACCCGAGTCCACGGCTGAGTCATACGTTGCCCACGGGCGTAGCCAAGGCTTAAGCCCAACAAACCCGTCTAGATCGTCCGTAATAGGGTCTCCTTGTTTCGTTCTCTTCGCAACCGTTGCGCGGAGGCCATAGTAATAGATCAGAGTCAGTCGGTGCTCTATCGACGCCGTGGCTAGCGCTGCCCTCAATCGGACCGCCCACTCCACTTCATCCCCGTTCATGCCCCTGCCGTACAACACCCTAAACTGCGCATTGTGTTCAAGAAGGAAGTCAGTTGCTTCCGGATCATCGCATGACTTACAACCCCCCACCGTCGACCAGGTTCTCCATTCGGCCGGCATGTAAGCACCATCGCCCTCGGCCATTGCTTTTTGCACGATGTATTGAATCGCACGGAGGGAAGGGACTGTATGGTTTTCTACGGCTTTGTTATGTCTGATTTGCCTTTCAAGCTCAACGCGGATCTCCTTACACGGTGCCTTCGGATCAATAGCCCAGATGCCCTTTGCCATTCTTACGATCTCAGGATGTATCTTTGGCCGCACTAGCGATAGCCTCCTATTTGCGCTCATGCACTAATATTTGCACTTACTATATCTATATGCCTCTGTAATGTGCATAGTATGGATGATAACCTGCACCAATACAGAAAGCAACAGACCACGCTCGTTCCGCAGAGACTAATGGAGGCATCAAAGTGACACTGTTAGACAAGCTGTTGGAGACCCGGGAGACTGTAGACATCCCAACCGCATGGAGGTTGGTCAACGGCCTGCCCTTAGATTCAAAAGCGGGGAGGGCGCAAGCGTATGTGGCGGCCAAGAACGGATCGCTGCCAGGTGTCATCCGCCTTGGGCCGCGGCGCATGGTGGTGTCGTTACGGAAACTTAAGGCAGAGTTGGATGCGAGGCCGAACTAGCTATCGGGAGCCTTGATCATACGTGAGGCACGGACACGGAAGAGAAGCAGGGTAGCTTCTTCCATAGGTTTCAACAGTGACACTATGCTTTTGCTAGCACTTAACATCAGTCTCGTGGACTCATGTTGGAGAGGAACGCCGGCACAGATGGAAGAGATCTCTTCATTTCTCTATGATATTGTGCGTGGCCGCAGCCCGATGGTAGCACAGTTCCGTGTCAAGGAGAGCTCATATGGCCCGACCTGCCGCTAGTCGTCGGCCCTTCGTTTTGTCCGCCACGGTGGACTTTCCGGATGATGTGAATAACGGCGTCTATACCCCTGAGCTGGTGGACGTCATGCTTGGCCGCCTGAAGCGTATGGGCGTGACACGAGTTTACTGGAACTACTACGGCGATACCGACCCCGACTCCTATTGGGCGGGCCGGATATTCGATAGGGTCAGTTACGGGCGCGAAACCCTGCGGCGCATTGGCGAGCCGGTGAAGGCTGCCACGCTGATAGCTCACAAACGCGGCATCGAGCTCTTCGCCGTTATCAAGCCCTTCGATCTGGGCGGCCCGGCGATCACGCCCGAAGGCTCGCCGGAGTTCGATCCGTCCAAACCCATTCACATCGGCGGGAACGTCGTGCCTGGCTACACCCTCATCGAAAAGCATCCCCAACTGCGAGCCAAACGCCGGCCTTACGACTCTCCGCCGAACCTCCAGACAACCCCTATCAGGCGGATACGGCTGCTCAAGTCAGACGCCTCGCCCACACGGGTGCGGAACGAGAACCTTGAGATTTGGACCAGCCCCAGGAACTACCGCTATGAGATAAGAAAGGTGACATTTGAGCTGAAAGAGAGTGTGGAGCCTGCGCGGCAAGAGGTGCGGGATGAGTTCGGCACTCTCGTTACGGCCGCCGGGAGCCCGGTAAGAACATTGAGTCTTGAGGGGCTTAATCTCACTGACAAATACATTATCGTAACGACGAACTTCCATGATGGCGCGCCGGACTTCGCCAACACCGCCGTCGTAATGGTTGAAGCGTATGGCGACGGGCCGGACCCGTTCCCGATCGAAGTGGCGACACGACGCGCCTTCAAGGACGCCCCACGCGACTTCCGCACTCATGGGCTCGAGTTCGATGCCGGCCTGGGACACTGTTTCGGCGCGCTCGACGCGGACAACCTCGACGTTACCAGGGGCAGTCCTTTCGAGAGCGGCGTTGCGCATGACGGCGTCATAGGGTTTGCAAGGGGCAAAAACGAGTATCTCACGGCGGTGCCCTGCGAGGCTTATCCGGAGGTTCAGCGGTTGTGGTCGGGCTGCCTGGACCGGGTCATTGCGGCGGGCGTGGATGGCGTCGATTTCAGGCTGAGCTCCCACGGGAGCTGCGCTAATGCGCCGCTCGAGTATGGCTTCAACGACCCCGTCGTTAAAGACTATCGTCGCAGGTACGGTTCAGATGTCTATGGCCCAGAATTCGACGCGGGGAAATTTGCGAGGATGCGTGGCGAGACGTTCACCACATTCCTCCGCGCGGCGAGCGCGCGGCTGCGAGGAGCGGGGAAGAAGGTCCAAGTGCACGTTCATCCTGAGGCCTACACAGATAATCCTGCGCAGGTGAACCTCGTCTGGATGCCGCCGAATATCTTCTTTGATTGGCGGTCGTGGCTCCAGGAAGGGCTCTTGGACGGCATATCGATGCGCAACGAGCGCTATGCTGACAACCCACCCGGCGGCAGCGCCTTCAAAACGCGCCTGGAGAACGTCCTCGCTCATCCGGTCGTTCCCGATGTTCTTTCTCAGGCGGCTGAGGCGGGCGTCCCTGTGTACATGGTCCGTCGCGTCGTACGCGCGCTGAGCAGCGAGGAGTACACCAATGACCTCGAAGCCATCTACAACAACCCGCTGTTCTCAGGCTTCGATGTCTACGAGGTAAAGAACATCGCCAAACCTGCGCCGGACGGCTCAGCACTCATCCCGGTCGAGGACCGCATGGAATGCATAGAGGCCAAGGCGCGCGAGCTCGGGCTAGCCTAGATCATGGCCGACGTGAATGGGTACCTGTTCAATTGGTCCGCCGGCTTCTTGCCGCC
>VGZY01000122.1 GCA_016872355.1 SAR202 cluster bacterium
CAAATGTAGTCCTCTCATGGACTGACATATTCACTGAGCAGTTACCTACTGACAATATCACTGAGCAAAGACATCTCGTTTACCCCTTGTTGACAACTACGAAATGCGTGATTACACTATTCGTTAGCAATCGACTCGATGGACTGCTAGCACTCCACGACTGCAATTGACAAGTTTCGAAAGGAGAGTGGTTGAATTGGCTACAAAGGCGAAGGTTACGTTCAAGCCCACAGGTAACAGGATCGTAGTCCAGCCGAACACCGCGAAGGAGCAGAAGACTGCAGGCGGCATCTTCATCCCCGACACGGCCAAGGAGAAGCCCCAGGAGGGCACGGTGGTCGCGATCGGCCCGGGCAAGCTGACGGATGACGGCAAGCGCGTCCCCATGGACATCAAGGTCGGCGACATCGTCGTCTACTCCAAGTACGGCGGCACCGAGTACAAGGAAGGCGACGTTGAGTACCTGGTCCTCCGCGAGGACGACGTCCTGTTCACGAAGTAACAGCCGAGGGTGCTGGGTGTCAGGTGCTGGGTGCTGGGTTTAGACCGGTATCCAAAACAAGAGCCAGGCAAACAGCAACTCGATTATCCAGAACCCTGATCCCATAACCCCTATAAGGAGCATTAGATTGGCTAAGCAGCTACAGTTTGGAGAAGAGGCACGAGCCTCAATGAAGAAGGGTATCGATACCCTCGCCAACACCGTTGGCGTCACGCTCGGCCCCAAGGGCCGCAACGTTGTCCTGGACAAGAAGTTCGGCCCGCCCCAGGTCTCCTCTGACGGCGTCACGATCGCCAAGGAGATCGAGCTTGTCGATCCGTACGAGAACATCGGCGCGCAGATGATCAAGGTCGCCGCCAGCAAGACCAACGACGTCGCCGGCGACGGCACCACGACCGCCACGGTACTTGCCCAGTCGATCATTCACGAGGGCTTCAAGAACATCGCAGCCGGCACGAACCCGATGGCGCTCAAGAGGGGCGTCGAGAAATCCGTCGCCACGTTGCGCGATGCCGTCACCAAGATGGCCACCCCGGTCCAGGGCAAGGAGCAGATCGCCCAGGTAGCCACCCTCTCCGCTCACGACGAGGAGATGGGCAAGATGATCGCCGACGTTATGGAGAAGGTAGGCAAGGACGGCGTTATCACGGTCGAGGAGTCGAAGGGCATCAGCTACGAGCAGGAGTTCGTAGAGGGCATGCAGATCGACCGCGGCTACATCTCCCCCTACTTCGTCACCAACCAGGAGAGGATGGAGGCCATTCTCGAGGACCCGTACATCCTTATCACGGACAAGAAGATCTCCGCTATTGCGGACATCCTCCCTGCCCTTGAGAAGATCCTGCAGGTCAGCAAGAACCTGGTCATCATTGCCGAGGACCTCGAGGGCGAGGCGCTGGCGACGCTGGTGGTCAACAAGCTGCGCGGCACGCTGAACGTGCTGGCGATCAAGGCCCCCGGCTTCGGCGACCGACGCAAGGCCCTGCTGGAGGACATCTCCATCCTGACCGGCGGCCTCGTGATCTCGGAAGAGGTCGGCCGCAAGCTTGATTCCGTCACTGTCGATGACCTGGGCCGCGCCCGCCGCGTCGTCTCCACCAAGGAGGAGTCCACGTTCGTGGACGGCGCCGGCTCCGAGAAGGCCATCCAGGGCCGCATCAAGCAGATCAAGGCCCAGATTGAAGAGACCACCTCCGACTACGACCGCGAGAAGCTGCAGGAGCGCCTCGCGAAGCTCTCCGGCGGCGTGGCGATCATAAAGGTCGGCGCGGCCACGGAGATCGAGCTTAAGGAGAAGAAGCAGCGCATGGAGGACGCCCTGTCCGCCACCCGCGCGGCCGTTGAGGAGGGCATTGTCCCGGGTGGCGGCGTGGCGCTTATCCGCGCCCGCGCGGCCCTGGACACCCTGAAGCTGGCCGACGACGAGCAGGTTGGCGTGACGATCATGCGCCGCGCGCTCGAGAGGCCGCTCAAGCTCATCGCCGAGAACACGGGCGTGTCCGGCGAGGTCATTATGGCAGAGACTCTCAAGGGCAAGGGCGACTGGGGCTACGATGCCGAGGCCGGGGAGTTCACGAACCTCCTGAAGCGCGGCATCATGGACCCGGCGAAGGTCACCAAGGCCGCCATTGCCAACGCCGGCAGCGTTGCCGCGATGGTCCTGACCACCGAGTCGCTGATCACCGATGTCAAGGTAGACCTGCCGCCGGCCCCCGCCGCTCCTCCGATGGAGTACTAGGAGGGTCGTTAGAAGTTAGCGGTTGGAAGTCGGCAGTTCGAAGTTTGAAGCAGTTGGCAGTTGGGAAGGCGGGCGCATTGCTCCCGTGCTGACCAACTGCCAACTGCTAACTGCCAACTACCAGTTTTGTTGACGCTCATCGCTCGCGGGTGGTATTTATATCTCACAGGCGGACTTGTCTAACACTAGTGATGCGTCAAGCGTTTCGGGTGTGAATGTATGTTGACGGAAAGACAAGCGCAGATCCTCAAGATCATCGTCGGAGACTATATCCGGACGGCAGTTCCGATCGCCTCCGATTCTATAGCCAAGCACCATGACCTGGGAGTGAGCTCGGCCACGATTCGCAACGAGGTTGCCCGCCTGGAGGCTAAGGGGTATATCTCGCGCCCTCACCTTTCTGCCGGAAGCGTGCCGCTGGACAATGGGTACCGCCTTTACGTAGAGGCTGTGCTCGGCAAGAGGCAAGAAGCCGAGACCGTGGACGACGAGGCGAGGACGAAGATCCGCCGGAGGCTGCTTGAGGCTGAGCGTGAGGCGGAAGACTGGGCGGGCGCTGCGGCGGACATCCTGGCGCAGCTTGTTGGCAACATGGCGGTGACGACTTTCCCCAAGGCACGGGAGCCGCGCATCAAGCACGTGGAGATTGTGCCTATACAGGACATGCTGGCGCTGCTCATCGTTGTGCTTGAGCAGGCGCGCGTTCGAAAGCAGCTCATTCGCCTCAAGAGCGCCGTGACGCCCGTTGAGATGGAGGCATCCGCTAACCGCATAAAGCAGTGGGTTTCCGGTCTCACTCGGCATGAGATCAAGGCGCTCCAGGCGCCGATGACGCCGCTTGAGACCGAGGTGATGGAGGCGGCCGCGTCCATCCTGGAGGCAGAGGACAAGGGCGCGTACAGCGACCACTTTGTTAACGGCCTGCGGAACCTTCTGAGGCAACCCGAGTTCGCAGAGGGTAACAAGGCGCGCGCGGTGGTTGAGGGCGTTGAGGACGGCAGCCTGATCCAGGCGATCCTGAGCGAGACGCCGGACGGCGGCGTGGTGCGGGTTATCATCGGCCAGGAGCACTCCGGAGATAACCTGTGGCCGCTGAGCGTTGTGGTATGCCAGTACGGCATCCCCGGCTCGGCCACGGGGGCGATTGGGGCGGTGGGGCCGACGCGGATGGAGTACCTGCGCGCCATTTCCAGCGTAAGGCTGGTCTCCTCTCTCATGACGGAGCTGGTATCCGGAGTGGACAAGTAGCAGGCGTTGGGGTCAATCGACCGTACTGGAACGGACGCCGGAGGGGTATGCCCTTCCGGCGTCCGTTCCAGTACGGGGCTATTGGAATTCCTTTCCTGGACTGTCAATGCTCAGTGACTTTGTCAGTCTTACTGCTCAGTGATTTTGTCAGTACCACTGGTTTTGGTTGAATCAGTCTCGATCTCCAAGGGTGATCTGGAGCCGGCTTTCGATC
>VGZY01000123.1 GCA_016872355.1 SAR202 cluster bacterium
CGTCCCCAACATTGATCAACAACTGTGAGAGGTACATTTCACTCTACCTCCGCGGCGGTCAGGTGTCGACGGCGCGTCTCCAGGGAACGGAAGCGGATTATCTCAGAGCGCTTTTCAATGATCACGGCGCGCCACTGCGGCTCTTCGGGGTTGATGCGGTCGAGGCCCATGCCGAGTCCGTACTCCACCATGGTTACGGCGTCGTGGCACAGGCGGCAGAGCGAGCGCAGATCATCGCGTGTCTCGTCGCCTCCGGCGCGCCGATATGTGATGTGCTGTACTGTCGTTGCCGGGGATTTGCAGAAAACACAGAGTCCGCCGTCGTCGTCAAGTCGGGCCTTGCGGGCGGTCCTGTACGCGGAGTTTCGGTAGTCCGCGCGAGGGCGCGGGGGAGGGGCGTGGACCGCTGCGCCGCCGTTGCGCTGACCGATACAGTACCGTCTGCAAGGCTCAGGCGCGTGCGAACGACGAATCGCGGCGCATGGGCAGGTGGCTCAAAGGAGACGGGCACGTCGTACCAAATTTCCGCATCTGGCGGAGCCTCGGACTCTGAGGCGGACGGGGACCACTCCCGTATGCTTTCCAGCCAAGCGGGACGTTCGTCTCCTTTCAGGCGCGGTTGCCATGGCATCGAAGCCAGGGCTGACTGCAATTCGGAGAAATACGCTGGTTCGGCTTCCACCAGTGGACGGGAAGGAGGGCAGCTCTTTCTCCCGAGGAAAGGTGTCCAGACCGGTTGGCGCAGCGCGCGGTGGATGTCGCTTAGGAGATCAGAGTCGCCCTGCAGCGCGACGAGAAACGAAGCGTCGCAAAGGAACTCGCGGCGCGTGAGCATCGCCCCGGGCTTTACTTTGTCCTCGCCCTCGGCGATTCGCATATCAAGCCCGGCGCCCACGGTGTGGTAGTCCCACCACCGTATGCCGGGCCTGTCTATTCGGACAGCCATCCGAAGGGAGGTAAATCTGGCCAATTGCGCGCCGTAAAGGGCCGCCCGTGGGATGCCCATAGCGGCACACAAAAGGCCGATGACTCCTGACTTCGAGGGCGCGTCGAATGTCCTTCGCGCCACGAATTTGGACTGGTTGTTGCCCCAGGCCTGCATTGGCCCTTCCAGTCGGAGGAGAAGGGTGTTCGGATTGGTTGCCATGTCAGTTCACCGGAATCTGCCGGATGGCCTTCCAATCGTGTCCCATGGTCGCGACTACGGCTGCGATCAGCTCATCGAGCGACCTGTAGCTGCTGTCTGCAAGGGTCTTTTCAGTCTTCTCGTCAACGACTGAGAGGCGATGGCGAAGGTTTGGAGAAAACCAGAATGTCATGGTCGGGCGACCAAACCCGGTGTCCATGTCGTAGGCGTACTGGCCGAGTTGCGCGATGCTCTGCGAAATGACGTCTCTATCACCTTTCGCCACTGGAGCGGCGAACGCGTTGGCGTAGTTGAGGGGCATATCCCTGACCTCAACAAGCACCCCATCAGGCGGGTTGTGCGCAGCAAAGCTATTTTGCTTTCCTGTTGGGTTCACAATCGCCGAGCCGCGGATGAACTAGCCGACGGTGCGCGCAGCCAATTCGGCCTCACCGCCCAAGTTCTTTGTGAGGGTGTCAGTATTGATGGCGAAGTACTTGTAGAAACAAGCAGACGAGAAGACCGCTTCATCCACGTAACCGGCTCCGGCATCGTCGCCAGGTTCGTCGTCTGCAGCGACGTAGTAGTCCACCTCCGGGCGCGCCTCGTGGGTGGAGAAGGCGTGCGCAACCTGGAGGGCGGCCTCAACCGTGGTGTCTTTTATGACGCCTGTCTCAAGCATTCTGCCGCTCAAAGCCATGTCCGGAGCAGTGGAGTGTTTGCTTATGATCTCCGCGAACTTCCGGGCGATTTGGTCGTCGCTGGCGGTGGAATCGCTTACCATGGTTTCCGCCATGATGCGGATAGACTTGCGGGTTGTATAGACCAGCATCTTGCTCCTCGAGCTCTCGCCGTCTTCGTCACTGCTCGCCTTCTTGGTTGTCTTCTGTCTAATGCCGCACTTCTCTAGAACCCGCTCCGCGCGTTCGACGTTCTTGGCGTTGCCGTCAATTTCTGCAGCGATCATTTTCGCTAGTTGCCGTGTGCGGACGCCGCCTCGCAGCGGCTCGAATTCTGCGCTCATGCGGATGCTCCTTTTGAGGCACTGGCTTGAAATCCGCGAGCGAAGAACGCCGCCAAAATAGCAGGTCTTCGGCGCGCCAAGGTCGTCCCGGTTTAGATTCGCCGCGCTGTGGTTCTGTATCGCGTGTACCTGTATCAGCATGCTCTTCTCCTAAAGATTTTCGACGTATTGCTCTGCCCACTTCGCCCTTGTTGAATCGCGTTCCCAAATTGAGAGGTCGTCGGTCAGTCTCGCCCAATTCAGATGTGCTTTGCTCGCAGAAATTGTCGCCAAAGCCCACGCAAGCGACGGTTCAATCGCTGCCAGCGGGAGCGTGAGCATCTTGTCGAACCGCGCCCGGTAGCGGCGTTTGGCCTTCAGTTCTTCGGGCTCGATGCGGCTCAGCAAGCGGCTGATTTCCGCGCCTTCGACGGCATTGGGAATCGGGTACGATGCGAACAGCTTCGCAACGAGCCATGCCACTTCGCGGCGAGGGGCCTGTGCCGACTGCGCCCGCAACGGCCACCAGACGCCGGTGAACAGGTCAAAACCAAGGACGGTCTCATCCAGCCCTTTGCCGGAGAGAGAACGGAGCAGCGTGAGCTCGCCCTCCTTCAACGACGTTAGCCGAGTGATGTACTGCTGCGTGCTCATGCGCCTCCTCTCCTGCCTTTCTCCTTCGCGGGCGTCCGCATGGTCGGCAGGGCTTCTGAGATGGCCTTGCGCCGTTCGGCGTCTTTGGAGGTCGTGCCGGGTGCAAGGGACTTACCCAGTACGGCCAGCACGGGGCGATACTCCTCAGCCGCCTTGGCCCACCGGGACTCGTTCGTGGCCCCTGTTTGCACAGTCACATTGATAGCTCGCTCTTCGACATGTGGTCGAAAGACGACAGTTGTAGCGGCAATTTCAACATTCCTTCGCTTGCCTGGACCCATTTCCAGACCCGTTTTGCGGGCCAGGTTCGCGGCCATTTTGTCGCCTTCCTTTTGCCACTGCCGGAGCGTTTCTGCGAACGCTTCGGGCTGGGCCTTGGAGGGCAGGGGAATGGTTCGCTCCCAAACATCGATGTTCTTCGCCTTATCCGTGGCAAACCCGACGACATGGAGAGTAGTGGCATCCGAGAGCCTTTCGGGACGGTTTTCGACCAGTCGCGCTAACAACTCCGGCCAAGGGCGGTCCGTCTTAAACCGGCCAGTGGCAGTGGGGTCTTGTGCCTTGCTGGACTTACTGGGTGTCACTTCGGCATAGATGACGTGTGGGTCCGTCCACCGGTCGGTATGGAGGTCACCGGCTGATTGGAATTCGCAGGCTCTGATAAGTGCCTCAGCGCGAACTCCACAATTCGCGCATACCCCTGCGGGTCCGCTGGGTTCATCGAGCCATACGCGCCTGGACAGAGCAGTAAGGCCGGTCAACAGAGGCACCACTATGTGGTCGTTCGCGGCAAACACGGGTTGCACCCAGGCAGGAACGCCGATCTCTGGTACTGGTGCCCAGTTAGCGACAAGGGTTGACGGGAGGGTCTTGCCGACT
>VGZY01000124.1 GCA_016872355.1 SAR202 cluster bacterium
CAAAACGCTGAAAGAGCCAGAATCTCTATTGACTTCCAAGACAGTTGCTGAAGGGCCGTGTTCCCTGAGCCCAGCCCAACGGGCTGGGTAAAGAGACCAATTAACGAAACGCCCTGAAAGGGCGTGTCATCCCGGCCATGTCAACGTGGCCTGTGTCTGGCGCATTCCTCGGTGTGGACTTAACACGGCCCTTCAGGCCGTTTGCTATGCCGGACCTTACCCAGCCCGTTGGGCTGGGCTCAGGGAACACGCTCCTTCAGAGCGTTAGGCCCAGGACAGCGGGCAAGGCAAGAATCAAAACTCGGAGAATCGAATTAGTTGGAGCAGGTGGTCTCTCAGACCCGCCCCTACCGCGACTGCCGGGATCCGTTCCTACGGGCTTTAGCCACTAATACGACCCGCACCCAAAGCCGTAGAGGGAACTCACCAGTTCCCTCTACGCGCATCCTGCCTTATCATTAGCCGGCTGTCGGTCTGGCTGACTGCTGACTGCCGACTGCCGACTGCCGACTGCCGTCCTACCCCACCGACACCCCGCCCAGCCCCGGCTCCGTCATGGACGCGGCGTCCAGGATCTTGTCCAGCTCCGCGTCCGAGAACTTCGTGCGCACCTTCGCGATCTCGCGGATGGACTTGCCCGTCGCCTGCGCCTCCTTGGCGATGGCGGCGGAGGCGTCGTAGCCGATGTGCGGCACCAGCGTCGTGCAGATGGCCAGTCCGTTCTGCACCATGTCCGGACCCTTGCGGGTGGCCTTGAGGCCCACAATGCACTGGTCGGCCAGGTTGCGGGACGCCGTCGAAAGGATGTCGATCGACTGCAGCAGGTCGTACGCGGCGATCGGCATCATCACGTTGATCTCGAAGTTGCCGGACTGCCCGGCGATGGTGATCGCGGCGTCGTTGCCGATGACCTGCGCGGCCACCATGCAGACGGACTCCGGGATCACGGGGTTCACCTTGCCCGGCATGATCGAGCTCCCCGGCTGCACCGCCGGCAGGTCGATCTCGCCCAGTCCGGCGCGCGGGCCGGAGCCGAGCCAGCGGATGTCGTTCGCGATCTTCATGAGCGATACCGCCACGGTCTTCAGCGCCCCGCTCGTGTCCACCAGGGAGTCGAGGGTGCTCTGGGCCTGGAAGTGGTTGCCTGTCTCGCGGACATCCACCCTTGCCAGCGCGCTCAGCTTCTTCGCCACGCGTCCGGCAAACTCCAAGTGCGTGTTCACGCCCGTGCCGACGGCGGTGCCGCCGAGGGCGATCTCGCACAGGCTGACCATCGAGTGCCTGATGCGCTGGATGCCGCGCTCTATCTGGCCGGCGTGGCCCGCGAACTCCTGGCCCAGGCGCACCGGCGTCGCGTCCTGCAGGTGCGTCCTGCCGGTCTTCACCACCGGCATGAACTCCTCCGCCTTCGCCTCCAGCGCCTTTTGTAGGTGCTCCAGGGCAGGGATGAGGTTGTGGACGATCGTCGTCATTGCCGCCAGGTTCGTCGCCGTCGGGATAACGTCGTTGGATGACTGACCGATGTTGACGTGGTCGTTCGGGTGCACCGGCTTGCGGGAGCCGCGCACGCCGCCGAGAATCTCGATGGCGCGGTTGGAGATGACCTCGTTCGTGTTCATATTCGTGGACGTGCCGGAGCCGGTCTGGAAGATGTCCACGACGAACTGGTCGTCCAGCTTGCCGTTCGCCACCTCGTTCGCCGCCTGCACGATGGCGTCCGCCAGCTTCTTGTCCAGCAGTCCGAGCTCGTTGTTTACCTGCGCCGCCGCCAGCTTCACCTGGCCGATCGCGCGGATGAAGGAGCGGGGAAACCGAAGGTCGCTGATCGGGAAGTTCAGCACCGCGCGCTGCGTGTTGGCGCCATAGTACGCGTTGGCGGGCACCTTCAGCTCGCCCATCGTGTCCTTCTCTGTTCGGAACTGTCCGGCCTGGGTCATTTGAGTACAACTCTCCTGCCTGCCGCGGGGCGGCGAAATTCGTCAAGCACTGGGTAAATGTTAGGTTACGCTATGGCTTTTGACAAGCTGCGTTGCTAGAATAGTGGCTTGGCCGCAGGCCCCTATTCACAGCCGTTCCAGGAGATTTACAGATGCGAGTAATCGACCTTCGAAGCGATACCAAGACCCGCCCGACGCCCGCCATGCGCAAGGCGATGGCTGAGGCGGAAGTCGGCGACGATATGCTTGCCGAGGACCCCACCGTAAATAAGCTGGAGGAGATGTCGGCCGAGCGGACCGGCAAAGAGGCCGCGGTGCTCCTGAGCAGCGGCACCATGGGCAACCTGGTCGCCAGCCTCACCTACTGCCAGCGCGGCACCGAAATGATCGTAGGTGACAGGTCGCACATCTTCCGCGCGGAGGCTGCGGGCGCTTCCGGACTGGGCGGCATCGCCTACAGGACCGTCGCCAACGACTCGCGCGGCATGATCAGCCCGAAGGCTATCGAGAACGCGATCAACCCGAACGACCAGCACTATGCGCCCACGAAGATGATCGCGATCGAGAACACGCACAACTCGTGCGGCGGCACCGTCCTGACGCCCGCGGACGTGAAGGCGATCGGCGACGTCGCGAAGGCGCACAAGCTGCCCCTGCACATGGACGGCGCGCGCATCTTCAACGCAGCGGTATACCTTGAGACCCCATTGTCGGAGCTCGTTAGGGAAGCGGACATGGTGACCTTCTGCCTTTCGAAGGGCCTGGGCTGCCCCATCGGCTCAATGCTCTGCGGTACGCGCGAGGCGATCGACCAGGCGCGCAGGTGGCGCAAGGCGCTCGGCGGCGCGACGCGCCAGGCGGGCGTCATCGCCGCCGCCGGCGTCGTCGCGCTTGAGCAGATGGTTGATCGCATGGCGGACGACCACGCCAACGCGCGCAAGCTCGCCTTCGGCCTCGCCAACATCAAGGGCTTCGTCCTGGACCCCGGCCACTTCCAGACGAACCTCGTCTTCGCGGACACCACCTTCAAGAACGCCCTCGAGATCGCCCGCAAACTGGACGATCAGGGCGTGAAGGTCAACGCGCGCGGCTACGACGGCAAGACCTGGCGCTTCGTCACCCACGCCGACGTGAACTCGGCGGACATCGACTTCACCCTCAAGGCCATCAGCGCCACCGTCAAAGCCCACGCAGTCTTCTAGAGCGGTGAGAAAATGGGGCCGGCGGCTGTCTGCCCCCGCTCCTTTGTCTCTCCCTTGATGGGAGAGATGTCAGCGTTCTGGCTGACAGAGAGGGTGACGGCTGTTCTGCCTTCCTCCCGCTCCCCTGCGGCGGATGAGGGCGCCGGAGGTCCGCTCCCGCGGCTTTGTCTCTCCCTCGATGGGAGAGATGTCAGCGCTCTGGTTGACAGAGAGGGTGACGGGGCCGGGGGCTGCGGTGCTTCGACCGTAGGGGTAGGTCCGCCGCGGCGGATGCCTGACCGGCTGTTTGGCTGCACGTCTTGTTCCTCTCCCGTGCTCTTACGGGAGACCCCGATGCATCGGGGCGATGCCCCATCGGGACCGGTGAGGGCGGCTGTTCGGTCTCCCTCCTCTCCCCGAGGAGACCTTTGCATAACCCGGGGTAGAGGCGATAATCATACCTGTGCGAGGAAGATATAGCAAAATGGAGTGAGCCATGCGCCGC
>VGZY01000125.1 GCA_016872355.1 SAR202 cluster bacterium
GCCCCTCCAGAACAAGGTTCAGTATCTGTGCTCTCTTCGCTTCTCGCTCGGTCAAATGTAGTCCTCTCATGGACTGACATATTCACTGAGCAGTTACCTACTGACAATATCACTGAGCAAAGACAAGCTCTTCCCAGACGCTTCGAGCGGCATGACGAAAATTGGGTACATCGCCATCAGCGACCCCAATGACAAGGAGCCTTATGACACGGTGGCCGGTTGGGTGAACGCCGCGCCCCGCGGCACCATGTGGTATATCGGGGGGGAACTTAACAGAAACCAGGTAAGCAGCATAGGCGCCAACTAAGTAAGCACGTGGGAGCACTACTACAACATCGTCAAGTCCATCGATCCCACCGCAAGGTTTACGAGCCCGAGCATCCTGAACTGGGACTTCACCTGCAACGGCTGCGGCGGCATCACTAGTGGGGACACGTTCCTGAAGTCGTTCGTGAACCAGTACCGCTCAACGCACGGCCAGGCCCTGCCGCCGTTCGACGCCTGGGCGATCGACATATACCCTATCGATTGGCTGAACACGCCGAACGCAAGTACGAGCAGCACCAAGTGGCCGCTCTACAATGGGGTTAGAACAAAACACTCCACAATCGCAATCGAGCAGGTCCTTAAAATGAGGGACTATCTGAATACCCTCGGCCTGTCCAGCAAGCCGATCTGGATCACTGAGATCGCCATTCATGTGGGATACGACGGGTGGACGCGCATCTCGGCAACAGAGCCTGATGTGTTCCGTGGCACCGGCAAGTACAACTGGAACCTGATGAGCAACTACATTCACGAAGTGCTCGACTGGCTTGAGCTCTATTCTTCCAGTAAGAACATCGAACGTTGGTATTTCTACATATCCCACTCCGACATCGTGGGCGGGCAGGCAGATGGGTACCTTGGCCCGGTGTTCTTCAACGGGCCGGACCCCGGCGCGGCGATGACATGCATAGGACAGGCGTACAGGAGCCGCGTAATGATGGAGCCGCGTTTGAGGTGCGACGCCGCCGGCAACACGATCAACGCGGCGGGCCAGATAGTCTCACTGAAACCAACGGGTGGGATCGGCGTGCCCTAGTGGCGGCCTGGAAGTCTGCCCCGTATAAACAGAGGACCCCGCCAGCGGCGGGGTCCTCTGTTTATACGCTTTCTGTGAGAATGCGAGGTGCTATTTGGGCGCCATCAGGTCCAGGTAGTCGTCCAGGCCGTCCCAGAACTTGATTCGCGGCGTGAATCCAAGGCGCTTCATCATGCTGCCGTCCAACCGGAAACCCGGCACCTCGCCGGGCCGCGCAGGGCCGTTAATCACCTGCACGCCGAAGCGCTTCGCAACATGGTCGGCTATCTCTCGAATCGAAGGCGTCTCGCCGGTGCCGATGTTGAGCACCGCGCCGTTCAGGTCCTTGCGCTGCAGGATGATGTCCCACGCCTCCACCAGGTCCATCACGTTGATGTATTCCCTGCTTTGAGTTCCCGTGCCAAAAACCGTGAGCGGCTTACCGGCGCACGCAAGATTGGCGAATATCGGGATCACCGCGCCTCCCCGCCCGGACTTCTGGCGCGGGCCGTAAACGTTGCTGGGACGAACAATAGTCACATCCAGCCCGAAGCTTTTGTGGTAGGCGAACGCCATCCTGTCCGCCCCCGCTTTGGACGCGGCGTACGGGCTGTAAGGGCGAAGCTCCGCCTTCTCCGTCACGGGGGACTGCTCGGCGTGGCCGTATACCTCGCAGCTTGAGGCCATGATGAGCCGCGCGCCGGACTTTCGCACCGCCTCGAGGACGTTCACGGTGCCGTCCACGTTCACGGCAACGACGTCATGAGGGCCGTCGAGCGATTGGTCCACGTTGATGTGCGCCGCAAGGTGCGCCACCACCTCATGCTCTCGCGCGGTCTTCTCCACTACCTCGCGGTCCGTCACGCTACCCCAGACGATAGTGATGCCTTCCGGAAAGTGCTTGATGTTTTCCAGGGCCTGCCGGGAGAGAGTATTGAGCACCGTCACCTTGTGACCGGCGGCGTGCCAGCGCTCTGCCAGGTGGCTCCCCTGGAAGCCCGCGCCTCCGGTGATAAGAATTCGCATTACGTTCCCCTGACCTTCGATTTAGTTCCGGCGCCGGCGGCCACGCTCTTCTCGCCCGTGCCCCAGCTGGCGGTGATGGTATTGACTGCGGCCGCAAGCATGATTCTGATATCCAGCCACAGGCTGGCGCGCGTGAGGTACAGCATATCGTACCTCAGCCTGCGCTTCGGCCCGCAATGGCGTGGGAGGTAGAGCTGCGCGATCCCCGTGAGGCCGGGCGTCATCCTCAGCCTGTCCGGGAAGCGCGGCTCCACGCGTGTCTCGTCCTCGTGCATCTGCACGGGCAGCGCGCGCGGGCCGACGAAGCTCATCTCGCCCCTGGCAATATTGATCACCTGCGGGAGCTCATCCAGCGCCGTCCTGCGCAAAATGCCGCCTACCCGCGTGACGCGCGGGTCGCGGTCGCCGGTTACGAGGCCCATCTTGTCCGCGTTCACCTTCATGGTCCTGAACTTGATGGCCATGAAGTCCTTGCGCCCTTTTCCGGCCCTGGCCTGCCTGTAGAATACGGGGCCGCGGTCCTCCAGCCAGATGGCCAGCGGTATGACGGTCCATGCAATCAACCACACCGGCAGCAGGGCCAGGTGCGCCGCCAGAAGCACAAACAGGTCATAGAGCCGCTTGTATCGCATCGACCTGGGTCTGCTCAACGGCATTTGCTCTCCATGAAAACGTGAGACCTAGTTTACCAGAACCGCTGCATCCGCCGCCGCGACGCGAGAATCCACGCGCCCGCGACAGCGGCCGCCGCTCCGATGGCGAGCATCGCAAGGCCCGTAGTGTCCCGATCCACTCCGCCCACCGATGGCGTCGCTACGCTAACCCGCGCAATGTTGAACACTACCAGCCTGTGGCCCACCGGTCCGCAGGGCGGATTTCCGAAGCCGCATTCGTTGAAGCTCCCGCCGATGAGCTCCGGCGACGGGTCGTTGAGGATGTTCGCTATTTCAAAGGAAATTATATCCTTCGGCGCGCCGATAACAGCGTGCTTTGTGAAGCCTTGCCTGCCGTCGTTCTCCATCCACACCAGCGCGCTCCGCACCGGCTCCGTCCTGTAGCGGCCTGAAAGCTGCACAGCGGAAAGGGCAGCGTCGAGGTCGCCGTCCCCATCCACATCGATGGCACGCGCCGAATACGCTCCCCAGTGGCGGCCGATCTCCCGGGCCGTGAAATGGCCAAGGCCGTTATTCTCCAGCCTGCATTGGTGCAGTGATAGTGTCAGGGGTTAAGGGAGCAGTGAAAATGTCAGTCTATGAAAGAACTGACAATGAGCGAGAGAGAGGCTAAACTAACGGTAGTGTTGAACGCTGTTCTTGAGAAGCGATTGACAAAGGCTCAAGCTGCCACGGCATTGGGGGTATCGGAGCGCCAGGTATGGAGGCTTCTGGCGACCTACCGGAAGGATGGAGCGGCAGGGCTGGTCCATGGCAATCGAGGAC
>VGZY01000126.1 GCA_016872355.1 SAR202 cluster bacterium
GATATCTGACACCAGCTTTCCCATCTTTTCCCAGTCCACAACTTGGGCTATCCTCTCCAATCGCTCGTTACGCCCAACCTGCTCGGGAAGGAACGCTTCGATCATGGACGGGTTTCCCATATTGCGGTGCATGGCTCACTCCATTTTGCTATATCTTCCTCGCACAGGTATGATTATCGCCTCTACCTTGGGTTATGCAAAGGTCTCCTTGAGGGAGAGGCCTACGGGGCCTTGACCGTAGGGTGAGGGTGGGACCCTGGACGCCACGCGACGCTATCTATGCCGCTCAAAGTAGCCATTTCAGAGCGCAATTGTCCTGAGCAGCGTGTCCTCCCATCCTCAGAAATGACAAAGGTGCGGTCGTGGTTACACCGGCACCAGCGGGCGGTGCGCCCCAGCCGGGTGCTCCACCCTGATTCCGTCCCCCGGCCTGACAATGCCGCCTGTGACCACCACGCCCATAACACCCGCCTTCCGGATCAGGTTGCCATCCGCGTCGCGGTCCAGACATGCGGCCATCAGGCCGTGCTGCAGGCCGTCCAGTTGCGAGCAGGGATTGCGCAGGCCCGTTACTTCCACCACCGCAGCGTTTCCGATGTGAAGCGTTGCGCCGGTAGGTAAAGCTAGTAGGTCCAGGCCGCGCGTGGTGATGTTTTCGCCCAGCCGTCCGGCCCACACATCGAACCCGTTCGCGCGAAGCTCATCCTGTAGCTCTGCGTGCATAAGGTGGACCTGGCGGAGGTTGGGCTGGCTTGGGTCTTTCGCGACGCGCGACCGGTGCTTGACCGTCGCGCCCATGTGGGCGTCCCCTTCAACACCAAGGCCGGCGATGAGCGTGATGCTCTCTCGCCGGCCTTTTGTCATTGTGTGCGCCGGGCTAAGGTGTACTGCTTCGACACTCCCCACCATCGCCTGCCTTTCCGGGTTTGTGGCTATACTTTACGCAGATCAAAATCGGAGGCTGTCGATGATAATGGGCGTACACACACTCGTTTACACGAAGGATGCCGAGGCTGACCGGGCCTTCTTTCGCGATGTTCTGGGGCTCGACAATGTGGACTCCGGCGGCGGCTGGCTTATCTACGCTTTGCCGCCTGCGGAGATGAGCGTCCACCCGTTAGACGAGCCGTTCCATGAGATGTATCTCATGTGCGACGACATCGACGCGACGCTCGAAGATTTGAAGCGCAAGGGCGTCAACGTGACGCAGGCTGCGACCGACCAGCCCCGGGGACGGATCGCCCGCATTGGTCTACCGAGCGGGACGGAGCTCGGTATCTACCAGCCCAAGCACAAGATGGCGATTAAGCCAGCACCCCGTGCGCCCAGGTGATGAGCTGCTCGTTCTCGGCCCAGTCTATGCAGGCGTCGGTGATCGATACGCCGTACTTGAGGCCGGCGGGGCCGCCGTTGAGCTTCTGGTTCCCGGCGCCGAGGTTGCTCTCCAGCATCACTCCGCACAGGCCGGTGTTGCCCGCGACGCGCTGCTCGACGACGGACCTGAACCCGATGTTCATCTTCGTGTGGTCCTTGTTGCAGTTGCCGTGCGAGCAGTCCACGATCACCTTGTCCGGCACCTTGGCCGCCGCCAGGCGCTTCTGGGCCTCCGCCACGGACGCGGCGTCGAAGTTAGGGCCGTCCTTGCCGCCGCGAAGGACGATGTGGCCGTAAGGATTCCCCGTTGTGTGGACGACGGCGGTCCGGCCGTTCACGTCGATGCCGAGAAAACCGTGCTTGGACCTGGATGAGACGATGGCGTCTACCGCCGTCTGCGTGCTGCCGTCGGTGCCGTTCTTGAAGCCGACCGGCATGCTCAGGCCGCTGGCCATCTGCCTGTGCGTCTGGCTCTCGGTCGTCCGCGCGCCGATAGCCGCCCACGCGACCAGATCTGCCAGGTACTGCGGAACGATGGGGTCCAGGAACTCGGTCGCGGCCGGCATGCCCATCTCGGCGATCTGCAGCAGTAGCTTGCGGCCGCGCTTGAGGCCGGTATAGATGTCGAAGGAGTCGTCCAGGTGGGGGTCGTACAGGAGGCCCTTCCAGCCTACGGTCGTGCGGGGCTTCTCGAAGTAGACGCGCATGACCATGAAGATGCGGTCCTTGACCTTCTCGTTGAGTTTCGTCAGGCGCTCGGCGAACTCAAGGGCGGCCTTCTCATCGTGGATAGAGCAGGGGCCCGTGACCACGATGAAGCGCTTGTCGTCACCACTCAGGACAGCCTCGATTCCTCTCCGGCCGTCGATGACCGTCTTCTGGGCTTTCGGGGTGATGGGCAGCTCCCGCACTAGGTCGAGGGGCGTCATGAGCTGCTCTGTGCTCCGTACTCGTACGTCGCTGATCTCCGTCTTTAACATCTGGGACATCCTTCCTTGAGTGTGTTGCCGCCGCGCAAAATGAGAGACCCCAGCCGCTGCCGGCTGGGGTCTTGGCTTGAGTCTTTGTCGCTATGCGGGACCAGGTTCTACGCGCACCAAAACTTCACCGGCAGCCTTGTCAGGCCGGATAAAAGTAAAAGTAATACGCGTAGCTGAACGAAACCGTGATCTGCATGGATGCCACTATAAACGCGCTCTCGAAAGATTGTCAAGTGAAATTGCATTGGTGCAGTGATAGTGTCAGGGGTTAAGGGAGCAGTGAAAATGTCAGTCTATGAAAGAACTGACAATGAGCGAGAGAGAGGCTAAACGAACGGTAGTGTTGAGCGCTGTCCTTGAGAAGCGATTGACAAAGGCTCAAGCTGCCACGGCATTGGGGGTATCGGAGCGCCAGGTATGGAGGCTTCTGGCGACCTACCGGAAGGATGGAGCGGCAGGGCTGGTCCATGGCAAT
>VGZY01000127.1 GCA_016872355.1 SAR202 cluster bacterium
TCAGTCCCTATCCGGCTAAGTCCACCGCCCATAAGCCGGCTGCAGACCACCCATGGAGACGAACCGTACTGACAAAATCACTGCACCCTAAACACTGACAGATTCACTGCCCCTTGACACAAAGTGCCCCGGCTAATTGCCGGGGCACCGAAAAGGCCAGAATTTCTGGAGCGGGACTACTCCTCCGACGACCAGATCGTGTGGTAGTTCGTCCCAGCCACGGCCGCGGCCAGCTCCGCCTTCTCCAGCTTGTGAAGCTCCGCCAGGATCTCCTCGCACGCTGCGGCGGCCTGCTTCTGGCCGGCCTTGTTGAACCGGTCTATGATCCGGCCCCATATGCCCAGGGTGACCAGGCTGTCAACGTAGCGTGGCCAGGGGATAACGGTAAGGTTCCGCACGCGCGGAAAGCCCGGCCGGACCCTCCGGATGCTGCGGATCCTTTCGCGCGGCGAAGAGACGATAGGCATGATGCAGATCAGCGGCCCTTCCGTCTCATTGCTGCGGGTATCGATCACGGCCGATTTGTTGAAGGTGGGGAAGGACAGCGACATGACCTCGGCGGTCTCTATGTTCTCCATTACCTCTTTCAAATCGATGACGAAATCTCCGTCCATCAATACCTCTCTTGTTTTGGGTCACGCTTGGCCGTCGCCATGAGAGCCGACCGGGTATATCTTAACGCTAGACTAGTCCCGGCGGCTAGGATTTAGGGTCACGACTTCACAAGCTCGCGCAAGGTAGCTACGAAAGACGGCAGTATAGCCTTCCAATCTCCGACCACTCCGTAGCTGGCCTCTTTGAAGATATTGGCCTCCCTGTCCCGGTTGATGGCCACGATGTGCTTTGCTCCGGAGAGGCCGGCCATGTGCTGGCTTGCGCCGGATATGCCGATGGCGATGTATACGCTCGGCGCGACCGTCACGCCGGTGAGCCCCACCTGGTGGCTGTGGTCGATCCAGCCGGCGTCGCAGGCCGCCCGGGATGCGCCCATCGCGCCGCCGAGCACGTCTGCAAGCTCCTTGAGCTGCTTGAACGGCTCCGGCCCCCCGAGGCCGCGCCCGCCGCTGACGACGACCGCCGCGTCCTCCAGCTTCACGCCCTGGCTGGCCTGCCTGACGGTCTCGATGTGTTTGACTTTGACGACCCCAGGCTTGATTTCTACCTTCACCGGAACGGTATCAGCCTTGCGTGAGGCGTCTGACTTTGCAGGCTCGTACACCTTGCTTCGCATGATCAGGAACTGCATGACGCCTGCCGGGAAGGTGACCAGCGCCACGGCGTTCCCGCCGTAGACCGGCCGCGTGGCTACCACCCTGCCGGTGGCTGCGTCCGTTTTGATCGCCGTGCAGTCCTGGGCCACGCCCGCGCCGAGGCGGAAGGCGACGCGCGGAGCGATGTCGCTGCCCGCCGTCGTCCTGCCCACGATCACCGTCTCGGGGCCGACGGTGCGGCAGACCTGTGCGAAGGCCTCAACCATCGCTTCCAGCGGGGTGTCGGCCAGCTGCGGGTCCTGCGCGGTGTAGACCCTTTCCACACCAAGCGCGGACGCCTGGGCGGCGAGCGCGTCGGTCCTATCGCCAAGCACGGCCACGGCGACGGGCTTTCCAAGTGCGCGCGCAGCGGTGACCAGCTCTGCGGTTATAGGGTCAATCTTGCCGCCAGCCGATTCGGCCAGCACCAGCGTCTCGGGCATGTTCAGGACCTCGAGGGGTGTTGGGTATTAGGTCCGACCCAACACCCGATTTCAGATCAGTTTCGCTTCGCGGAGCTTCAGGGCCAGCTTGCGTCCGGCGTCGGCGTCGTTATCGCCGGTAATGATTTCGACCTGCTTTTGTTTGTTGGGCACTGCCAGGTCGAGCACTTGCACCCTTGGGGCAAGCCTGGCAGGGTCAAGGCCCAGGTCTTTAGCGGACCATACGGTGGGCTTTTTGCGGCTGGCGGCCATAATGCCGCGGATGTTGGCGTAGCGGGGCTCGCCAAGCGCATTGCTGACTGTCACAACGGCGGGCAGGGGAGCCTCAACCACCTCGTACCCGCCCGGCAGGGTGCGCTGGACGCTGACCTTGCCGGCATTCGGCTCAACCTTCTGCGCGACGGTAACGCACGGTACCCCCAGCATCTCCGCCAGGGCAAGAGGGACCTGAGCGTTGTCCCAGTCCGACGCCTGCCTGCCGGCCAGGATAAGGTCGAACTTGCCTATCTTCTTGATCGCCTCGGCGAGCACGTAAGCGACGGCAAAGGAGTCCAGGTTGCCGAATGCCTCGTCCTGTGCAAGGACCATCTGGTCCGCGCCCATGGACAGCGGCCGCTTCATCACGTCTGCCGTGAACTGGCTGCCCACGGAAAGGACTGTGACGTTTGCGCCTTGCTTGTCCTTGATTCTCAGGGCGGCTTCAACGGCGTTCTCGTCAAAGCCGTTGATTACCGCAGGGGTACCCGTTGCGGAGGTGATGCGCCTGGTGGCGGGGTCGATTCTGTAAGTATAGGCGGGGGTCTCGGGGTCCATGACCTGCTTAACGCAGACTACGATCTCAACTGGCATTAACAGTGCTCCCACGAAGGGCGGACGCCCATCCCAAAATTGTTGAGAATATAGCACCATGCCATTGCTCCGTCAATGCCGACAGGACGTGCTGTCTTTGCTCAGTGATATTGTCAGTAGGTAACTGCTCAGTGAATATGTCAGTCCATGAGAGGACTACATTTGACCGAGCGAGAAGCGAAGAGAGCACAGATACTGAACCTTGTTCTGGAG
>VGZY01000128.1 GCA_016872355.1 SAR202 cluster bacterium
CTGCTGGCGCATCCTCGACCCAAAGAAGCTGGGGGCATCCGTCACCCACGTCATCCTGGGCCGGTGCGAGCGGATCGGGGCTCCGGTCTGAGCGCGCGAGTCCGGCCCTCGATGCCTCCCGCCGCCTTGAACGCCGTGAAGTCGCGCCTCAAGACGACGCAGGCGTATCAATGGCTGTTGCGGCGACGGGGAGCCAAAGAGGACGAGGCGTACTCCGACCTCTGTCGCCGGTCGACGGAGGCTTTGGATCAGTCCTCCAACTGGGAAGAGATCAGCCGAAGGCTCTTAAGCGCCGGGTGGTCCGGTCCGAAGACGAGAAGGACGCGCGCCTCCGAGGTGCGGGTGTTTGTCGTCGATCTTCCGGCGATAGGCGGGCCATGGTTCGAGGAAGAGCTTGCCCGGGAGTTCCGCACTACGGTCTTTTCGATTTCGAGGCACATGCGGGGTTACCTGGAGGGGCGGAGGAACCTCGTCGACTATTCCTGCGGTGTGTTCCCGGAGGACTACAACAAGGCCTTCCCCGGCGTATCGGATCCGGCATGGAAACTGGCCTTCCAGCGAGACCTCCTCGCGTCCTACACACGGGCGCGGCAAGAAGGCTCCTTCGATCTCTGCCTCGTGTACGGCACTAACGCCTACCTAGACCGCGAGACCCTGCAGTCCCTGCGCGCGGACGGCACGCCCGTGGCTTTGATGTGCCTCGACGACAAGCACGCCCACGACTCGATCAAGCCGCTGCTCGGCTCCTACGATATCCACCTGACCAACTCCTTGGAGTGCATCCCGTGGTACCTGGCCAAGAAGCAGGCGTCGTATTGGTACCCTCAGGGCATTGACACGTCCTACTTCGCCCCCAAGACCCGAAGCCGGGACATCCAGGTGAGCTTCGTGGGGATCCGCTATGGGGCGCGCCTCGACTTCATCGACCAATTGCGGCGGGAAGGAGTCGAAGTGGAATGTTTCGGACCGGGTTGGCCGAACGGCGTGGTGGACGACCAGCGTGACATCTATGCACGGAGTTGGGTCAATCTAGGCGTAGGCTACACCGGCTTCTCGTATCGCAGCACGTGCGTCAAGGGCCGCGACTTCGAGATCCCCGCCACCGCCAATTTGTATCTAACGACGTACAACTTCGAGCTGGCCGACCTGTTCAGCATCGGCTCCGAGATCTTGTGCTATCACGACCCAATGGACTGCGCCTCTCAAGTCCGGCGACTTCTGGCCGATCCGGAGCGGATCGAGGCGATCGGGCGCGCCGGCCGCGAGCGGTGCGTCCGAGACCATACTTGGACCGCGCGGATGAACGGGCTCCTCAAGTTCATGGGGATCCTAGGCTAGATTTTCGGCAGGACTGAAATGGGAACGACGATCGTAGTGGCGGGCGGCGGTGGCTTCATCGGGGGCCACCTCGTAGCCGACCTGCTCAAGAGAGGCCAGCGCGACGTCCGCGTGATCGACGTCAAACCGTTCGATGAGTGGTGGCAGCTGTTTCAGGAGGCCGACAACTGGGGCCTGGACCTCTCGGACAAGGCCGACTGCGAGGAGGTGCTCCCAGTCACCGACGTCGTCTACAACCTCGCGGCCGACATGGGCAGGATGGGGTCCATCGCCCAAACCCATTTGTTCATGGCCGCGCGTAAACACTAGATCCACCGCTACTTTTGCGCCTCGGCGGCCTGCGTGTAGGCCGCCGATAAGCAGGATTCGCCGGACTTGGTGCCCCTCAAGGAGAGCGATGCCTACCCCGCGCTGCCTGAGGATGGCTAAGGTTAAGAGAAACTCTTCAGCCAGCGCATGTGCCGGCATCTCATGGAGGACTCCGGGCTGGAGGCCCGCGTAGCCCGGTTCCACAACGTCTGCGGCCCGGACATGGGCTGGGAGCACGTTCTGCCGCAGTTCATCCTGCGCGAAGCGGAGGCGGTCGAGCCGCATCCTTCCGGCCCGGTGCCGTTCCCGATCCAGGGCGATGGATCGTAGACGCACGCCCCCACGCACATAGACGACTTCGTGGACGGCTTGCTCGCGATGCTTGCGCGGGGCGCGCACCTCGGCCTGTGCCACATCGGCAACCAGGATGAGATCACGATCCGCGAGCTCGCGGCGAAGGTCCTGCGCTGCATGGGCCGCGAGGTGCAGTTGATATCCGGCAAGGAACCGCCCAGCGCCACGACGCGGCGCATACATACGAGATGGGCGACGTCAATCGCGAGCGGAAGATCTACGGATAGGCCGCCGGCCAGCGACGCACCGGCGGCTTGCCGGGCCAGAAGAAGAGGAACGCCGGCCGGGCCAG
>VGZY01000129.1 GCA_016872355.1 SAR202 cluster bacterium
ACGACACCGCCACGGCCGGCCCTCCAGGACAGCCCACGCCAACAGGGGTCGCACAAGCGGCGCCAACTTCCCCGGCGGCGGCGGCGCCAGGCAAGTACGTGGCCGCTCGGGCCACGACCGAATCCGTGTACGTGGAGTCGGACGCCTATAAGGGGCCGCGGCCGACGACGTTCAAAGAGTCCCCAATGTCGGCGGACCTGGTTAAACAGGGGAAGATTCTCCCCCTTGAGCAGCGCCTGCCTGTCCCCGCCGATGTAAAGGTCTACCCGCCCAGCGATGAGATCGGAGTGTACGGCGGCGTGCTCCGGTTCACGGATGCGGGCAACCTGAGCCTGGACCGCCTGTGGCTGCCTGCGGGCGGCCTCTGGGTAGACCCCACCGCATCAACCATTATCCCCAGCTCCTACAAAGCATTCGAGTCCAGCGACGGCGGCCGCGTGTACACCTTCACGCTCCGCAAGGGCGCGCGCTGGTCGGACGGCTACCCGGTCACGATGGAGGACTATCGCTTCGCCATCGAAGACCTCATTCTGAACAAGGCGCTGATGCCCGGCCTCCCCGAGTACGTCAAGTCGCCGATCACGGGCAACGACTTCAAGTTCAAGGTGCTGGATGACCTGCACTACCAGATCTCGTTCGATGACCCCCAGTACTCCTTCGCCGCGGATGAAGGCCACCCAACAAGCATGCGAGGCTGCCCTCGCTGCTTCATCTCGCCTGCGCACGTCTTCAAGCGCTACCACACGAAGTACAACTCCGCAGAAATACCAGACCTGCTCAAGAAGTACAATCAGCCCGACTGGACGAAGCTGTTCGTCACCGTGAGGAATGTCCGCGGCTTTACCAGCATGCCCTCCGTGGCAGTGCCGACTACGTTCGACCCTAACTACATCTACAAGGGTGAGCACTACATCCCGTGGCAGGGCTTCTGGATCACCCAGTCCCTGAGCGAGTCGCACAACGTCTTCACCCGTAACCACTACTTCTACGGCGTGGACCCGGAGGGCAACCAGCTCCCGTACGCTGACGGAGTGGAGAGCTTCCGCGTGGAGAGCCGCGATGTCGCCGCCTTCCGGGTAATGAACAGCGAGGCCGACTTTAACAGCGCGGCCCTGCAGCTGGCCGAGCTGCCGCTGTACCTTACCAACATGGTCAAGGGCGATTACAGCCTGATGAAGTACCCGGCGTTCGACGGCGCGGACACCATAATCGAGATAAACCAGGAGTACGCCGGAGACGTGGAGATCGCGAAGCTCCTGCGGACATACGACTTCAGGCTCGCCCTTTCCAAGGCATGGAACCGCGTCGCCGCCAATGAGGCGTTCGCCTCCGGCCTGGCAGTACCTCAGAACGCGGCGCCGCACCCGAGCACGGCCTACGCGCCCGAAGACCAGTACCGCTACATGGATATCCAGCTAGATGTTGCCGGCGCAAAGGCCCTGATGACGAAGATGGGGTACAAGGACAGCGACGGCGACGGCTACCTGGAGCGACAGGACGGCAAGGGCAGGCTCACCCTCACAATGACCGAGACCATGCCCTACTTCCCGTACCTGGAGCTCCTGCAGGGAGACCTGAAGCAGATCGGGATACACCTGGACATCAAGGAGGGCGCCAAGACCGCTATTGCGGGAGCGCCGGCGGGCCTGGCCGCCGCGTACACGGTGGAGTTCTACTGGACCACGCATACCGAGGGCGGAGTGAACCCCTGGGCGTCCACCAACCAGCGCATCATACCGGTTATGGCGCACCAGTCGTTCCCCATGGCCGGCACCTACTACCAGACCCGGGGAGAGAAGGGCCTAGCGCCCACCGGCCCCGACCCCAAGATCACAGACATCTACGGCAAAACGGCCCCTGAGGGCACCTATCCGGTCGATATCACCGGCGACGCCATGCGCTTGCAGGAGATATTCACGGAGGGCGTCATCCTGGCAACGCTCGATCCTCGCAAGATCGAGCTCGGGAAATCAGTGTTCCGGATCAATGCCCAGGACCAGCTCAAGCCCAACGGCCTGGCATACTCCGGCATCGAGCGCGCGCTCCGCATCAAGCGCAACAACGTGCGCAACGTTCCCCGCAACGCCACCACAGGCACCAGCCCGGACTATGTGACCCTGTACTTCGAAGACGGGACGGACAACCTCTACCACCCTGGCAACAAGTCCAAGAAGTACCGCAGCGTCAGCTTCATAGACCCTGCCTACTGGAACGCTGTAATGGGCCAGTA
>VGZY01000130.1 GCA_016872355.1 SAR202 cluster bacterium
GTAGCATGTTGTTTAGAGCTCTGCCTGACATGTTCTTCTACCTGGGGGACCCGAACATACCGTCATCCACCAATGGCCTTGAAGGCTACTTCTCCAGGCTCAAAGCTCGATACCGTCAGCACAGGGGACTGAGCACGAACAATCGCTATCAGTATTTCACTTGGTACTTTTACCTTGTACCACGCTGATCACACATTTTCTGCAAATATGCCCGAAATGACAATGTGGCTCGCTTGCCACGGTTGTCTTCATCCACGCCCGGTGTACTGGACCCACCTAACCCCAGTTGACAACATCGCTCCCATCTCTCACGATTCATAACATCATTTCCTAACTCTCTCTTAATTTTGCGCTCTCTGCGTACTCTGCTCCGATGGAATACGGAGCCCCTGCCAACATGTTGGGAGGAGCCCCGTATAGCATCGGGGCGATTAATCTCTCCCCGGAGCCCCGAATGCGAAAGACTGCTGACGTTGTTGTTATCGGCGGCGGGATCATCGGCGCCAGCATCCTGTACCACCTGGCCGAGCTCGGCGTGAAACGTGCCGTGCTGGTGGAGAAGAGCGCACTCGCCTCAGGCTCCACAGGCGACTCCGCCGCCATCGTGCGGCAGCACTACTCCAACGAGGTCTCCGTCCGCCTCGTCCGCCGCAGCGTCGAGATATTTCAGACCTTTGAGGAGCGCTTCGGCCACAAGGTCTTCTCCAACACTGGCTGGCTCTTCCTCACGCCACCGGAGGCCGAGTCCGCCTTCCACGACAACCTTCCACGGCTCAAGGCTCTCGGCGTCCGCACGTGGGAAGTGCCCGTGGAAGAGGCGAGGAAGATGCTCCCCGGCCTCAACCCGGAAGGCATCGCCCATGTTGCATACGAGCCCGACTCCGGCTACGCCGACCCCCACGCGACCGTCCTCGGCTTCGTAGACAAGGCGCACGCCATGGGCGCTGAGGTCTACGTCAACACGCCGGCGACGGGGCTGAAGATGTCCGGCCAGAAGGTCACCGGCGTTGTCACCAATAAGGGCGAGATCGCAGCGGGCGCAGTTGTGAACGCCGCCGGGCCGTGGGCGAAGCAGGTCGGCGCGTGGGCAGGCCTGGACCTGCCGCTGGAGATATCCCGCGAGCAGGAGATACTCGTCCAGCCCGCGCCGGGGACTCCGCTAATGGGAATGGCCGTCTCCAACATGGTGGACCGCTTCTACATGCGCCCCCAGAAGGGCGGGACCATCCTCGTAGGCGTCGGCCACCCCAAGGAGAACGAGCCCGCAGACCCGGACACCTACACCAAAAAGGCCACCCCCGGCTTCATAGAAGACGCCGCGGGCCGCCTTTCACATAGGCTCCCGCACATGGCGACGGCGACCGTAAAGTCCGGCTGGGCCGGGCTGTACACCATCACCCCCGACTGGAACATGATCGTGGACCGCGCCCCCGGCGTGGACGGCCTCTACCTCGCCGTCGGCGGCAGCGGCCACTCCTTCAAGCTCGGCCCTGCCATCGGCCAGTGCCTCGCCGAGACCATCGTCCACGGCAAGGCCAAAACCGTGGACATCACCGCCCTCCGCGCCACCCGCTTCGCCGAAAAGGCGGCTCTGCGCTCTACCTACGGCGGGAACCGGGGGTAGGCGGAGGGTAGTGAGTTGAGAGTTATGAGAAGTGAGTTGGTGACCAAATGACGATCCGCGCCCTCATATTTGATTTCGACGGCACCATCGTTGACACGGAAACGCCCGGGTTCCTGTCCTGGCGTGCGACGTTCCTGAAGCATGGCCTTACTCTCACAGAGAAGCAGTTCGAGGGATGGGTGGGCACCAGCGCGGACATGGCGTGGTTTAACCCCAAGAACGTCCTCCGGGCGCATCTCAACGACGAGCCGGCCGTGCAGGCCATCGACGAGGCGCGGGAGCGCGAGGATCTGGCGGTCATCCGGACCCAGCCCGTAATGCCGGGCGTGGTGGAATACCTCGTTCATGGCCGAGCGCGTGGCCTTAAGCTCGCCGTAGCCTCAAGCTCGTCGTGGAAATGGGTCTCGGAGCACATGGGCCGCGTGGGCCTGGTTGACCGGTTCGACCTCATAAAGTGCGGCGACCAGGTGGCGAAGCGCAAGCCGGCCCCGGACCTTTATCTGGCTGCTCTTGAAGGGATGGGAATTGCGGCGCACGAGGCTGTGGCGTTTGAAGATTCCACGAACGGTATCTCGGCTGCGAAGGCTGCGGGCATATTCACAGT
>VGZY01000131.1 GCA_016872355.1 SAR202 cluster bacterium
GAAAGAGATTCCGCCCTTATCTCCGCTAGCCCAACATCCCTGCTTCCCAGCATCCCCGTCGACACGATCGATCACCGATTTCACGTCGAATGGGATCCGGACGCTCCAGTCATGCCGCTGGGCCAGTCTATCAGTTATCGAGGCAGCGGGATGAGTTTGAAGGCGTTTGCCCAGCGGCAGGGGATGAGCGCTGGGCAACTCCACTGCTGGGTTTACGGGTTGAGCAAAGCCGTTGCGGCGGAGCCGGTGCCGATGTTTCAGGAAGTGCAGTTGGCGACGACCGTCACGCCTGGGGCCTGAATCGCGGAAGTGGGATTGCCCGACGGTATCACAGCACGACTGGCTCGGGGAACAGACTGGAAGTGGGCGAAGGGTCTGGTGGAGAGCTTGCGCACGCCATGCTTGGCGCGCGGAGCTCGACGACGCGGATGAGAAAGCTCACAAGGTCTGAACACCGCTTAAGACGTCGGAATGCCTCGGAAACCAACGACTTGCACGCCTAAAAGGCCGCAATGGAGGATTAGGACTCCAGCCGCTCACCAACCCCCAAATGCGCAAGGGTTTAGTACGCCTCTGCTAAATTGGCAGATAGCTCGGCCCGGTCGAGGATCTTGGGGACAGAGCCATCATGTTTCACTTGTGGGTTCGTGATCCAACTGACGTACGTTTCTTCCATCCGCAGTGAGTATTGTTTCAGTCGGAAGACCTCCCGGATCTTGGTCGAGCAGTTTGGATTTGGGATTCGGGATGACCGAGACCCCTGTGCGCAGTTCGGCTATTGCCGGTTCTATAGATGACATCCTTGTGAGCGCAAGCATTTACTCGACAACAACAAACGCATGATCACTTTACCTCTATGCCGTTTTCAAAGACGCTATTAGGCAGGCCAATCACTGTTCGGCGAAGGAGGAGGCTCCGATGGACATGAAAAACTCGAGGATCGCTTTCACAACCGGCTACTCCCTTATCATTCCCGAAGAGACAGTGGCACGCGCTGCCGACTACCTACGGTTTCTGCGTGCTGGGCAGGCAACGACCGGTGCCCTCCTGCAAAATCGGCTCCATGGCGCGGACCTGCAGGCGATGACGGAACATGATCTCCTCGGCGAGTTGCTTGACACCAAGCTGCCTCAGATCTTCGCCGAAAGCGCGGTGGCAGGAGATGGCACGGACTGGAGCCTGACCGAACTCGGCCTGCTGGGCGATGTCTCCATCGCCGTGCCGGTCACCATCTTCGACAACGGGAACCACCGCGCCCCCACACCACACTCGCCCCCTTTCCCAGGGACGCTGGTGTTCACCCCCGGCGCCTTGCTGGACAACGGCCGGGGAAGCACCCCTGCCGACTGGGGCGAGGCGACCGGGGTCGACGGTCAGCTGTCCACAGAGGGCTATTACAGCCTCTACCTGCGCAGGTTGCTGCCGGTCTTCCGTTACGTGCACCACCACGCGGTTGGGCCGCGGTCCGCCTTCCTGACCATCCCTGGCCTTGGCTGCGGGCAGTTCGCCGGCCCATTCCGGGGCCAGCTCGGGGCACAATTGCAAGCGGTCTTAGAGCGGTTCTTGTCTGAGCACGGCGCTTCCTTCCCCAACCTGAAAGCCGTCTACTTCGACCCCTACAACGAGTGCGAAAACGCCCGCTGCGAGGCCCACGGCATCTCGTTGCTGGTTCGCCCCTTGACAGCCCCGGGGAACCAGGGGAAGTCGCAGCTGTGCCGCCCGGCCGCGTACGCGGAGGGGGGTGACGACTTCTCCGACTGCGCCCTGTTCAGCATCGTCGCCTGGGACCACGTTTCCTGGCCGGGCAACGACTTCTTCAGTGACTCTCGCGTAACTGACGATGGTGTCAAGGCTGCCGCCACCAGTTCCATGTCTGTTCTCACGGGCGTGAAGGGGACCTACGACCCCGCGCGCGGGAAGTACCAGCCGCCCCAACCCTTCCACGACTGGGGGGAGGTCGTGCGCCAAAGAGGCCTCCGGTTGTGGAACCCGGCGGCCGTGTGGTCGTCGTCGGCCTCACGCCCGGCGCTTATCGCCGTCGGACCCGCCGTTGAATCCTGGCGTCAGAGGAGTCTGCCAGATCGTGCTGTGGAACTTGTGTCCGTTTCTCGAAGCTTCGCTCAGCAGCAGACCCCA
>VGZY01000132.1 GCA_016872355.1 SAR202 cluster bacterium
GTCCCGCGTTACCCTTGTAATTGCTGGGTGCTGTGCTCTAGAGACGCTGCCGGTCTCTGTTTTGTTCCACCCAGTATCCCCACCGCCCCGGACCGTCATTCACTCGCCCGGGCATCGCGCAGGACACCGCAATCGACAATGGTCATAGGTCGAGTATAGGTTCCTGACTGGTCCCCGCAAGCGTGTGTTTGGACTGTTGTAAACTAAACAACGACTACGCGGTTTGAGTGTCAGCTTTTGGCGGCACGGTATTTTTGAATCGACTTCCGGAGGCGAAATGGGCGGCGGGCAAACGTCTTCATTGAAAGTTACCCTCGCATTCGTCGTAGACGAGATGTGGGAGTTCTACCCGAACCTTGCATCGGCCGAGGGCCTTCATAATTACGACGGCCGCATGCCGGACCTCTCCGAGGACGCCTGGCGGGCGAGGGCGAGCCAGGTGCGCGCCGGCATCGCCCAGCTCGAGCCGTTCGATCGCCGCGACGTCGAAGGCACTCTGTCTATGGACTTGGCCCTGACCAGGGCCGCGCTACGCAAGGAGCTTTTCAAAATTGAGGGACTGCGGTCCCGCGCGTGGAACCCCATGGACATGCTCTTCTCAATAGACGTCAGCAACTACGTGATACGCCGGTACGCGCCTCCCGCCGTCCGCGCAGCCGCGCTTACGCGGGCTCTCGGGCGCGTGCCGGAGGTCGTAGAGCAGATGTCGGACGGCCTGAGGGGGCGCGTCAGCAGGCCCATCCTGGAGACCAGCATCGAGGCCTACGCGGGCATGGCGGACTTCTACAGGACCGACCTCGCGGACGCCATCGGTCCGCTCGGCGCCGAGGCCCTTGCGGCTGCACTGGCCGGCGCCGTCGAAAGTGCCGCGCGGGCTGTCGACGGCTTCGTGGAAATCTTGCGGTCCCGGCTTGAAGAGGCGCCGGAGGAGTTCGCCCTCGGGGCCTACAGCTTCCGGACGCTCCTCTCGCTTGGAGAGATGGTGGATACCCCGCTGGAATCCTTGCTCGCGGAAGGGGAGCGGGACCTGCGCCGGAACCTGGAAAGCTTCCGTCGCCTTGCGGAACAGATCGGCCCAGGACGTCCGCTGGCAGATGTCCTGAAGGAGATAGGAAAGGACCACCCCACAAAGGCCTCCCTTGTCTCAGATACCCGCGCCATGCTGGAGGAGATACGGTCTTTCTGCATCGAGCGAGATGTGGTAACCGTCCCGTCGGAAGACCGGTGCGAGGTCAAAGAGACGCCGAGGTTCATGCGCTGGGCTTTCGCTGCGATGGACGATGCCGGCGTCTACGAGACAAACGCCACAGAGGCCTACTATTATGTCACCCCTCCTGAAGACGATTGGCCGGCGGACAAGCAGGAGGAGTGGCTCACAAGCTTCAGCTACCCGCTCCTCAAGGGCATCTCCGTCCACGAGGCATACCCCGGCCACTTCACGCACCACCTGCACACCCGCAACATCGAGTCCAAGCTCGGGGAGGTCTTCGGCGCGTATACCTTCTGGGAGGGGTGGGCGCACTACACCGAGGAGATGATGGTCGAGCAGGGCTTTGCAGCGGACGACAGCCGCGTGAGGCTCGGAGTTCTGCTGGAGGCGCTGCTGAGGGACTGCCGCTACATCTGCGCCATCCGCATGCACACGATGGGAATGACGCTCGATGAGGCGACGCGCTTCTTCATGGAGAATGCGTTCATAGAGGAGTTGCCCGCGCGCAAAGAGGCAACGCGCGGGACATTCGACCCCATGTACCTCAGCTATACGCTCGGCAAGCTGCAGATAAAGCGCCTGCGAGAGGAGTATCGGGCGCGGCTGGGCGACGGATTCTCCCTCAAGGCCTTTCACGACCGGGCCCTTTCGTTCGGCGCGCCGCCCATACCCCTGCTGCGGGAGGCCATGGCCCGCCACGGCAGTGTCAATGCTCAATGACTTTGTCAGTCTTACTGCTCAGTGATTTTGTCAGTACGACTGGTTTTGGTTGAATCAGTCTCGATCTCCAAGGGTGATCTGGACCCGGCTTTCGATCCTTGGGCGTGGA
>VGZY01000133.1 GCA_016872355.1 SAR202 cluster bacterium
AGCCCAACGGGCTGGGTAAAGAGACCAATTAACGAAACGCCCTGAATGGGCGTGTTATCCAGGCCATGTCAACGTGTTCTCGGGGGCATCCTTCGGTGTGGACTTAACACGGCCCTTCAGGCCGTTTGCTATGCCGGACCTTACCCAGCCCGTTGGGCTGGGCTCAGGGAATACGCTCCTTCAGAGCGTTGGGAGGCGCCTCCTCTTGGATTTCAGCCCGGTTCTATTGGCACGTATCAGAGTGCTTTCCGAGTTATGGTAGACGTTAACCCAGGCGGCAACCCAGAGCTCCTCACCACTACGCTGAAGGGCGTTTCGCGCGCCTTCTACCTGACGCTGCGCGTGCTGCCGAAGCCGCTGCGGGCGCCTATTGGGCTGGCGTACCTGCTGGCGCGGGCGGCGGACACCATCGCCGATACGGCAATCGTTCCGTCGGCGCAGCGCCTGGACCACGTCCGTTCGTTCCGTGCGGTCCTTGAGGGACGCACTGGCCGGAGCGCCATCGGCGAGATACAGGCCACGGTCGCCGGGGCTCAGGCGGATGACGGCGAGCGCAGGCTGATTGCGGCGCTGCCGGACGTTTTCTCTCTGTTGGAAACGCTGCCGCCAGACGACGCGGTGCGCGTGCGCACAATAGTGGTCACGCTCACGCACGGCATGAAGATCGACCTCACGACGTTTCCACCGGAGGAGTCCGGCCGCATCGCAGCCCTGAAGACGAGGGAAGAGCTGGATCGTTATACCTACTACGTCGCGGGGTGCGTCGGGGAGTTCTGGACGGAGATGTGCATGGCGCATATCCCCGGGCTGGAGAAGCGGTGGGACCGGGCGCGGATGGTGGACCGGGGCGTCCACTTCGGCAAGGCGCTGCAGATGACGAACGTGCTCCGGGACGTGCCGAAGGACCTGCGCATTGGCCGCTGCTACATCCCGGAGGCCGAGCTCGGCCCGCTGGGCCTTACGCCGCAATCCCTCATGGAGGCGTCTGCCGGACAGGCAGCCCGTCCCGCGCTCCTCGCGCTGCTGCGGGTGACTCTGGACCACTACGTCGCCGCGGAGGCCTATCTGACAGCCATCCCTCGCCGGCACGTGCGCCTGCGTCTGGCGGTGCTGTGGCCCATCCTCATAGGCCTCGCAACGCTCGGCAAGCTCGCCCGCAACGACCGCTGGCTCGACCCATCCGTGCCGTCCAAGGTATCTCGCCGCTGGGTGTACCGCACGATGCTGCTATCTATGCCGATGGCAATGTCCAGCGGCCTGCTACGGCGGTGGATAAAACGTCTAAGGCGGCAAGTGGAGCAGGGGATAGGGGTGGGCTGATGCGATTTAGGCGGCAGGGTGGCGCTCCGTTGCTCCAGCGCGCCGGAATTTTTTCGGTTCTAACGGCCTTGTAAGATAAAAAGAGACTGGCTGATGTATAAAATGTGAGATAGCGCGGCAGGCCGATCAGGCCTTGGTCCGACATTGTCGAGACCGTCCTTCAGCGAGGCCGCCGCGCAAATCACCTTACAGATCCCGAACAGTTGCCTGAGCGTCATTAGTGACAGCTCGCTTCCGCAAGGTAGGGACAGAAAGGGACATCATGGCCAGTCAGAGTACATTTATCGGTATCGATGTCTCAAAAGCAAGTCTTG